>NZ_JAJNHH010000011.1:0-117428 GCF_022386955.1 Mammaliicoccus sp. A-M4 | reverse complement strand
CACCTCTACAATATTTTCTTAGTCGATTACATTGTACTAAAGTGAGCTATATTTGGCTCTTTTTTTATTACACAATTATATGGACATATTCCTCTTATTGGATTAACTACAACAATAATCCAATTAACCACACTCTTATTGGATTTTCTACCTCAATAATCCAATTAACCATACTCTTATTGGATTAACTACAACAATAATCCAAGTAATCATTCTTTTATTGGATTAAGTAACACGTAAACTTACGAATTAACTTTTTTCTGGTTCAAACCTAAAAGTAATACACTTTCGAATATCTTCACGAGGAAAATCTAAAGTAATATACGATTTAAGAGTCGCTATAATAGCAATAAACTTAAGAAAAATGGAAGATATAAGAACTATAAAACCAAGTCTGAGACACATTTATGTCCTAGACTTGGTTTTATTTTGTGATGTATAAATTTTGTAATCAAATAGTAACTTGAAAAATTCAGGAATATGATATAATATTATTCCTATCGTTATAATCAGGATAGGAGTTGTTAAATGAAATGATCTGGATGATAATTAGTGGTTTAATTGTTGGTATATTACTTGGCTTCGTTATGCAAAGAACAAGATTTTGTTTAACTGGCGGATTTAGAGATATGTACGTACAGAAAAATAATAAAATGTTTTATGCTTTGTTAATTGCTATTTCAGTTCAAAGTATCGGGTTATTTACTTTAGTAGGTTTAGGCGTATTTAAACTAGAAGCTGCAACATTTCCTCTAGTTGGTACAATAATAGGATCATTTGTATTTGGTATAGGTATTATACTTGCTGGAGGATGCGCAACTGGTACTTGGTATAGAGCTGCTGAAGGGCTTATTGGTAGTTGGATTGCTTTAGTTCTATATGGTGTAACTGCTGCAATTATGAAATCGGGTCCTTTAAATCCATTACAAGAAAATATAAATTCATATACAGTTGTGAATTCAAATATGGCAGAAACATTAAATATTCCAGTATGGATTTTAATAGTATTATTAGTTGGTATTACAGCTTACTTTGTTACAAAGACATTAAAAAAACCAAAAATAGCTATACCTCAATTGAAACAAAAGCATACGGGTATTAGACATATATTATTTGAAAAGAGATATCATCCATTTGCTGCTGCTGTAGTAGTAGGATTAATTGCATTGATTGCATGGCCAATGAGTGCATCAACAGGTAGAATTGGTGGTTTAGGCATTACAACACCATCAGCAAATATCGTTCAATTTTTAGTTACTGGGGACATGTCATTAATTAATTGGGGTGTATTTCTAGTATTAGGAATCTTTGTTGGTTCTTACATTGCAGCTAAAGGTTCAAGAGAATTCAAATGGAGAATGCCGGATACTAAAACGATTCGCAACAGTGTTATTGGTGGAGCTTGCATGGGTGTAGGCGCATCATTAGCAGGTGGTTGTTCTATAGGTAACGGTTTGGTATCAACTGCAGCAATGAGCTGGCAAGGTTGGGTTGCATTACCTTCAATGATTGTTGGAGCATGGTTTATGAGTTACTTTATCTTTGTTAAGCCTAGAAAAGCAAAACAAACAAAAACACAAGTTTCAACTCAAAGTATATAATTAAGGAGTGTTTATAAATGGTACATGAATTAGGTACAGTAGGAATGGTTTGCCCATTCCCATTAATTGAAGCGCAAAATAAAATGGACGAATTACAAGCAGGTGAACAATTAAAAATAGACTTTGATTGTACACAAGCAACTGAAGCATTACCAAATTGGGCAGCGGACAACGGTTATCCCGTAACTAATTATGAACAAGTCGGCGATGCTTCTTGGACAATAACAGTAGAAAAACAATAATTTTATAAATTGTGTTTGGCTGAGACATTTTTGATGTTTCAGCCTTTTATTTATTAAAAAAATGGTTTTATATAATGAAATGAAAGTTATGTATATCTTATATTTTGGTTATTTATTTTTAGAGTAATGGAAACGGTTTTATGATAGAATGTTTCTTTGAGAGGTGTATTCATGAAGACTATAAAAGATATTGCTAAAATGGCAGGTGTATCTAAAAGTACTGTCTCTAGATACTTAAATGGCGGATCAATTAGCAAAGTAACAAGAGAAAAAATACATAGAGTTGTAGAAGAGACAGGTTATAAACCTAATCAGTTTGCGCAAAGTTTGAAAGCTAAAAGAACAGGTTTAATAGGAGCAATCGTGCCTAGATTAGATTCTTATGCGACAACTGAAACATTAAAAGGCATAGAATCTACATTATTATTACAAGATGTACAAACAATGATTGTAAATACTGATTTATCAAAAGAAAGAGAAATAGAGTCTATTTATACATTGGCCAAAAGAAAAGTAGATGGAATTATATTATTAGCTACACATATTTCAGATGATCATCTCAATGCAATAAATTCAATAGAATGCCCAGTCATTATAGTAGGACAATCTCATGAGCTATTATATTCAATCGTACACGATGATTATCATGCCGGCGAACAAGTAGCGAAGTGGATTATAAAAAACAATTATAAGCATGTCACTTATATAGGTGTTTCTGAATACGATGTCGCAGTAGGTAAGACAAGGAAAGATGGATTATTTGTATCATTAAAAAATAACGGCATTGTACCTAGATTTATTGAAAGTACGTTTAGTATGTCTGATGCACAAGAAGTCGGAAAACATATTGAGGTTCGAGATAATGAAGTTATTGTGGCAGCTACGGACAACATCGCGTTAGGAATTTATCACTCAGTGTTAAACGCTGATTACGATATGCCTAAAATTATTGGCTTTGGTGGTAATAAAATCACAAAAATTATCGCACCTATTATACAAACAGTTTCGTTTAATTATAGAGAAGCGGGTGAAACATCAGTTGAAGTATTACAAAATATTTTAAATGGTGAAGAAGTTAAAAAGCTTAACATAATAGATACTCACTTTGAAGAGCAGTAAAGAATAAGTTATGATAAAATAACTGAGTAATATAAAATGGAACCGGTTCAAAATTAAAGTAAGGAGAATGGTAATGGTTAATTGGACACGTGAAGAACGATATACAAAATTATCAGATATAACAGAAGAAGAATATTTAGAGCTACAAGAAAAAGTAAATCAGTCTGAATGGCGTCAAATTTTTCATATACAGCCTAAAACAGGGTTATTAAACGACCCTAATGGTTTAATTTATCATAATGGTAAATATCACATATTTCATCAATGGTATCCATTGGGTGCGGTACACGGTATTAAATATTGGTACCATTACATAAGTGATGATTTAATTCATTTTGAAGACAAAGGAATAGCCTTAGCTCCAGACACATCGTATGATAGTCATGGCGTTTATTCTGGTAGTGGTTTTGATTACAATGGTAAATTATATTTAATGTATACAGGTAATGTAAGAGATTCTGAATGGGAACGTACATCTAATCAAATGATAGCAGTAGAACAAGAAGACGGTTCTTTTAAAAAATTAGAAAAACCTGTAATAGAAAGTAGCCCAGAAGGATATACTGAACATTTTAGAGATCCAAAAGTATGGGAACAAAACGGCAAATATTATGCTATATTTGGTGTTCAAAGAGAAGATGAAACAGGTACAGTTATTGTCTATGAATCAGAAGATATTAAAAATTGGAATTTTAAAGGTGAACTGAAAACAGAATTAAATGAATTTGGATTTATGTGGGAGTGCCCAGATTTATTTGAATTAGATGGACAAGATGTACTCGTTTTCTCACCTCAAGGAATTGAAGCAGTGGACGATCGATTCGAAAATATTTACCAATCAGGATACATAATTGGGAATGTTAACTTAGAAGAACTAACGATGGAACATGGTCAGTTTATAGAATTGGACCAAGGCTTTGATTTTTATGCACCTCAAACATTTTTAGATAAAGATGGAAAGCGTATATTAATAGGTTGGATGGGGTTGCCTGAAATTGATTATGCGACTGATGATGAAGGTTGGGCACACTGTTTAACACTTCCTAGAGAATTAACGATAGAAAATAACAAACTTAAACAAAGACCAATTAAAGCATTAGAAAAATTAAGAAGTAATGAAGAAATTGCAGAAGGATATGCAAATAAGCATTCCGTGAAATTACACCCGTATGAAGGGAAACAGTATGAGCTCATTATAGACATACTTGATAATGATGCAACTGAAATCTATTTTGAAGTGCGTGTTTCTAAAAAGTGTTCAACGCAAATAATATATAACACAAAAACTAAAAAACTTACTTTAGATCGCTTTGAGAGTGGAGTAGTGAGTGAAGCGGTAGAAAAGGCTACAAGGTCCACTGTTTTAGATAATGAGTTAAACCAACTTAGAATATACAGTGATACTTCTAGTTTAGAAATTTTTGTGAATGATGGAGAATGTGTATTCACATCAAGAATATTTCCTGATAATGATGCAGTTAACTTTAGAACATCTACAGAATCAGGACAAGTTTATTTGAAATTTACAAAGTATGATATTGAATTTAATAAATAGTATTAAAACTCTACACCTGTTGTTTTTTAAAAACAGGTGTTTTATTATGTGTAATAAGTTAGAGGTTTATGAATAAGTTATTACAAAATATTAATTCTGTGTAACATATTATATATAAGCATAGAAAAGGTTTTAATTATCATTTATACTGAAATTGTAAAAAATAACAAGGAGGGGAGATCTTTATGAAGATATTTAGAAATGTATTTTTATCATCCGTGATATTATCTTCAATAGCATTTTCAGGTTATACAGTAAATAATGTTGATGCCAAGGAAACAATTGAAGATAATACGAAAGATACTTCTCCTAATACAAACAACGATGTAAGTAATGAAAAGATAGAGAAGCAAAAAACATCAGAACAAGATAAATCGACAGAAGAAGATAAATCAGAAGAGAAAAATACTGAAAATTCAACAGAAGAACCAAGTACCGAGGAACCGGATAAAGGCGATACGAGTACGGAAGAACCAAGTACCGAGGAACCGGATAAAGGCGATACGAGTACGGAAGAACCAAGTACCGAGGAACCGTATAAAGGCGATACAAGTACGGAAGAACCAAGTACAGAGGAACCAGATAAAGGCGATACAAGTACAGAAGAGCCAAGTACCGAAGAACCAGATAAAGGCGATACGAGTACGGAAGAGCCAAGTACCGAGGAACCGGATAAAGGCGATACAAGTACCGAAGAGCCAAGTACCGAAGAACCTCAAAATAATGGAGGAAATAACAATCAAACTCCACCACCAAATCAATCAAATAAAAATGATTCATCTTCAGAACCACCAAAATCAAATGAATCATCTAACCAATCTAAATCAGACAATTCAAAGGGAAACGATATAGAAAATTCTATACCAACTATGCCTTCTTATCCAAACACAGATGAAATAGGAAACTATCAACAAGATGGTATACAATCATCAGAACATTCTCCAAAATTCATTCCAGGTAATGCTGAAGAATATTATAATAAAATGGATAAAGATGTACTAGATTTAGTTACGAGTAAAGTTGGGACAAGACCAGATTTAGCAGAACCGAAATTTAAAAATCATGAGAAAACGACAGAAACAACTACAGTAGATAATGACCAGACAACTAAAAAAACGACACATGATTTTGAAAATGCAAGTGATAAAAAAGATATAACGAAACAAACTATACTAGGCATTTCAATTGCTATCGTCATTGTATTAGGTGCAATCATCGTCTTTATTATTAGAAGATTAAGAAGAACATGAAATAAAAAACAAGACTGAGACATTTATTTATATCTCAGTCTTGTTTTTTATTCTATAATTTTTAAAACTCTGATTGATCTATATTAAGCGTAGCGTCATATAAGTGGCTTACAATTTCTTTAACTGTACCTTCTTTAAATGGTGAGTTTAATTGTACAGAATTCATTATATCTATAAATGATTTTGAACCGCCGATTTGACATATTTTTAAGTAATCATTCCAAGCTTTATCAGGGTTTTCTTCATGTCTAATATAAAATTGCATGGCACAAATAGTTGCTAAAGTATAATCGATATAATAGAAAGGTAAAGCGAACACGTGACCTTGTCTATGCCAAAAACTACCGTTTATTAAATGATTAACACCGTCATAATCTTTATTCGGTAAATATTTTCGTTCTAAATCTGACCAAATTTTACGTCTTTCTTCTGGTGTAAGGTTGGGGTTCTCATACACTTTATGTTGAAATTCATCAATCGCAACGCCATAAGGTAAAAATTTAATATTGTCTTCTAAATGAGATAGCTTGAATTTTTCGGTATCTTCACCAAAGAATAATGACATCCAAGGATATGTTAAATACTCCATACTCATAGAATGTATTTCACATGCTTCTGAAGTTGGAAAATAATATTCTGGGACTGAGTATTTTAAACTTTCAAATACTTGAAAAGCGTGTCCCGCTTCATGTGTCATAACTTCTATATCACCTTGTGTGCCGTTGAAGTTAGCAAAAATGAATGGTGAATTAAAGTCATTTATTATCGTACAATATCCACCACTCTCTTTTCCTTTTTTAGCTTCTAAATCAAATAATGATTTATCTATCATATAATCAATAAACTTGCCTGTTTCATTAGAACGTTCATGGTACATTTTTTGAGCATTTTTAATGATTGCTTGTGTGCCAATTTGGGGTTTAGGAGAACCAGATTTAAAAGTAAAGTTTTGGTCATAAACTTTTAATTGATCGACATTAATACGCTCGGCATGTTGTTTATTAATTTGTTCGGTAATTGGTACAACATGGTCCTTTATTTGATTTCTAAATACTTCTACATCTTCTGCATTATAACCAATTCTTTGCATACGATCATAACCTAGTTGAATAAAATTGTTATAGCCGAGTTTAAGTGCAATTTCATGTCTTACATGAACAAGGTCATCGTAAATGCGGTCTATCTTTTCTAAGTGTTCTTCAAAGAATTGTTCTTTTGTTATGTATGCTTCCTTTCTAATATCTCTGTCTGGATTAATAAAATATTTGTTAAATTGAGATAGGTTTAGGTGTTCACCTTTATATAATATGTCAGCAGACGCAATTAATTTATCATATTCACTTATGAGTTTATTTTCTTTTACTAATAAATCATTAATAGAAGGATGATAAGTATTGAGTTCAACTTTAGCCAACTCAAATAACTGTTCACCAAAATGTGATACTAATCCGTCTTTATGTTTAGAATTCAAAAGTGCGTTATAAAATAGATTGTCTAAGTTTTGAATTCTTGGCATGTTTTCATCGAAAAAGTCACGTTCTTTATTGTAAAATTCATCGTTTGTATCGATGGAAGAACGGATAAGCGCAATGTTAAAATGCGTATCAGTGTGGTTACGGATTTTATTAATATCATCAACAAAACTTATTGCTTCCTCTAAAGTATTTGCAGATTCAAAGTCTTTTAATAACGACTTTATGTTTTGTTCCTTTTCTTCAATATTAATATGTTCATACTGAAATTCGTTAAATGTTAAGACCATATAAATACCCCCTCATTTCTTATATTATAACTTATTTTACAAATTATAACTTATTACTTTTAATATAATTAAAATTTTGATTATTATCAATAAAAAATCCCTAAACCCTTGAATTTAACCAACGGAATAGGGATGACTAAAACATATTCTAGATTTAAAGCATATGAATAATAGTGTTGTAAATTAAATGTGCCATTTGAGACTGTTTTTCTAATTGGTCTTGAAGATCATCTTTTAAAAAGATTTGTCCAATTACTACGACACCATTCATTCCCATATGTGCAATAATTGGAACAATGATACGTTTTGTTAATACATAAAGACCACTGAAAACTGTGCCCATTACAACGTAAATTAAAGTGTGCTCTGGATCAGAATGCGCTAATGAAAACACAAACGAACTAACAAGAACAGCAATGATAAAACTTAGCCAAGTAGGTTTTTTAATCATATTAAAAATTTCACCAAATATTAATTTACGGAAAATTAATTCTTCTAAAATAGGTCCAGCTAAAACGATATATAAAATTAAAATATGAGATTCCTGTGCTATTTTCATTAAGTTCTGGGTATTGCCACTTTCAATAGGTTGATTAAATACGTAAATATTTATATAAGCAGCTATCCCTTGTCCGAACATAGCAAGAAATATACCGGCGATACACCAAAAGATAACGTATAACCAAGGTTCTTTAGTTTGTTGTTCGAGTCGAGTTGGATTTTTAATATTTGAATTCATATACCATAATATTAATACCGTAATGATAGCTGTAATTGCCATCCATGTTAATGAAATCTCCAATCGTGTTGTATTGGATAGATTAGCATTTGCGTATATAGTATTTGGCACGATTGCGATTGTTTGTACAATTACAAATAGTAAAAGTGTAGTTACATTGACTGTTAATCTTTTAAATTGCATTTCTATAATTTCCTCCAAAAATAAACATGTTAATATTGTATCGTATTTTTGTAAAAAAGAGAAAAGTTTAAGTTATTTTACTTGTAATTTTGACCAAGTTTGATTATTATAAAAATATAGTTAGCACTTAACTATTAAGAGTGCTAATATTAAAAGCGCCAAGGAGGATTTTATAAATGTTAAAACCATTGGGAGATAGAATTATTATCGAAAAAACAGAAAAAGAACAAACTACAGCGAGTGGAATTGTATTAACAGATTCAGCTAAAGAACAGTCTAACGAAGGTAAAGTTGTAGCTGTTGGACCAGGTAAACGTTTAGAAGACGGTACAAGACTGACTGTTGATGTATCTGTTGGTGATCAAGTTGTTTACCAACAATACGCAGGAACAGAAGTTAAACGTGATAAAGAAACATATATTATCCTTTCAGAAGATGATATTTTAGCAATAGTTGAACAGTAATTGATTAAAAATTGAAATGAAACATTGATATATAATTAATGGAGGTATTATAGATGGCTAAAGAACTTAAATTTTCAGAAGATGCACGTCGTTCAATGTTAGCAGGCGTGGACAAATTAGCTAATGCAGTTAAAGTAACATTAGGACCTAAAGGACGTAATGTTGTTTTAGATAAAAAATTCACTTCACCACTTATTACAAATGATGGTGTAACAATCGCTAAAGAAATTGAATTAGAAGATGCTTATGAGAATATGGGAGCGAAATTAGTTGCTGAAGTTGCTAACCAAACTAATGAAGTTGCTGGTGACGGAACAACAACTGCTACTGTATTAGCTCAAGCAATGATTCAAGAAGGCTTGAAAAACGTTACTAGTGGTGCGAATCCAGTAGGTATTCGTGAAGGTATCGATAAGGCAGTTAAAGTTGCTTTAGAAGAATTACACGAGATTTCACAACCTGTAGAGAAGAAAGAAGAAATTGCACAAGTAGGTTCTATCTCTGCAGCTGACGAGGAAATTGGTAAATTTATTTCAGAAGCTATGGAAAAAGTAGGTAACGATGGAGTTATCACAATTGAAGAATCAAAAGGATTCAACACAGAATTAGAAGTAGTTGAAGGTATGCAATTCGATAGAGGTTACACTTCACCTTACATGGTTACTGATTCTGATAAAATGACTGCAGAATTAGAAAATCCATACATCTTAATTACAGATAAAAAAATCTCATCATTCCAAGATATTTTACCTGTATTAGAAAAAATATTACAAACAAACAGACCAATATTAATTGTAGCTGACGATGTAGAAGGAGACGCTTTAACAAACTTAGTACTTAACAGATTACGTGGAACATTTACTGCAGTTGCAGTTAAAGCACCAGGATTCGGTGATCGTCGTAAAGCAATGTTAGATGATTTAGCTATTTTAACTGGTGGTCAAGTTATAACTGATGATTTAGGTTTAGATTTAAAAGAAACAACATTAGATATGCTTGGTGAAGCAGGTAAAGTACAAGTAACAAAAGATGATACTACAATCGTTGAAGGTCAAGGCGATTCTGTTAATATCGATGCTCGCGTTGGTCAAATCAAAGCTCAAATTGAAGAAACAACTTCTGACTTTGATCGTACTAAATTACAAGAACGCTTAGCTAAATTAGCTGGCGGTGTAGCTGTAATCAAAGTAGGTGCAGCAACAGAAACAGAATTGAAAGAACGTAAGTTAAGAATCGAAGACGCATTAAACTCAACACGTGCTGCTGTAGAAGAAGGTATCGTAGCAGGTGGTGGTACAGCACTAGTTTCAATTTATAACAAAGTATCTGAAGTTGAAGCTAAAGGTGATGTAAAAACTGGTGTGAACATTGTATTGAAAGCATTAGAAGCACCATTACGCCAAATTGTAGAAAATGCTGGTTTAGAAGGATCAATCATCGTAGAAAAACTTAAAAATGCAGACGAAGGTATTGGTTACAATGCAGCAACTGAAGAATGGGTTAACATGTTAGATGCAGGTATTGTAGACCCTACGAAAGTTACGCGTTCAGCATTACAAAATGCAGCATCTGTTGCGGCTATGTTCTTAACAACAGAAGCGGTAGTAGCAGATATACCTGAAGACGAACCAGCTGCTCCAGATATGGGCGGCATGGGCGGAATGCCAGGTATGATGTAATAAAATAATACCATTACAATTCCTCTCGCCATTGTGGTGAGAGGAATTTTTTATGTTAAAATGAAATTAATTTGGTTAAGAGAGGTAAATAATATGATACGACAAGCTAAAAAGACAGATGCAGCTAAATTAAGTGAACTTATGTATATTATTTGGCATGATATGCAAATTCCGCTAGTTGAGAATAATCCAAAGGAAAAAGTATTAAAAATCATTCAACAAAGTATTGAAGAGGGCAATTATAGAAACCATTATAAAAACATGCATGTATATGAAGTAGAGGGAAATATTGCTGGCTTTATTAATTGTTATTCTGGAGATGAAGAAAAGCAACTCGAAGATAACTGGCATAATATTGATTTCAAAGAAGAATTTAAGTTGGAAGGAACGCCATTACCTGAAAAAGAAGCGAACGAAGGCGATTTATATATAGAATCTATAGCTGTATTTTCAGACTATAGAGGTCGAGGTATCGCAACTAAATTGATTGATTACATATTTGATTATGGTAGAAATCAAGGTTATGAAACAGTGACACTTAATTGCGAAGTAGATAATGAAGGTGCTATGAAATTATATAGAAATCTAGGATTTGAACCACTTCATGACAGAGTGTTAAGTGGACATGATTATAAATATATGGTTAAAAGTATTTAAAAGAAAGCATATTTAATTGGAGTGGGACAGGAATCTTATTTTCATAAAAAGGTTTCGTAGTCCCACTTTGCCAATATAACGTAAGTTCGAGAAATTGTTTATAGTTAAACATTTAAACCACTTTCGATAGCTAAGAGTTTTTCTTTTCTATCAACTCCGCTTGAATAACCTCCTAATGACCCGTCAGCTGATATTACTCTATGACACGGAACAATAATACTAAGTTGATTTTTACCATTTGCATTAGCTACTGCTCTAAAGGCTGTGGGCTGATTAATATTTTCGGCTAATTGTTTATAAGAAATTGTCTCTCCATAAGGAATATCGCATAGAGCGTTCCATACTTTTTGTTGGAAAGGTGTACCAATATTAAAGTTTATCGGAACTGAAAACTCACTTAATTTACCATCAAAATATAAAGAAAGCTCTTGTTCTAACTTATCCAATATTTCATGATTTCCACTTGAAATATCTTCATTTAGCGTTTGCTTAATTTTTTCTGTTTCCTTTTCCAAACTATACTTATCATTAAAATGTAGTAATAATAAGTGCGTCTCGTCACAAATACCAACCATTTTACCCGCTTTTGTATCAAATTCTTTTTGATATAGACTCATATAAAGCCCTCCTTTCGTAAATTTTAACACATGCTCATGTTATTGACTTTAAAAATGTAAGTGATATTATTACTATAAAACATATGAGTTTAATCGGGAATGAAAGGGAGGATTTATAATGAAAAGAAATATATTTTTATCAATGATTCTTATAGTATCCGTTATATTAGTAGCTTGCGGAAGCGGGGAAAAAGAGAAAAAGGAAATTACAATAGCAACATCACCAGGTCCATACAGTGAGCTATTTTTAAAAGGTATTAAACCAGAACTAGAAAATAAAGGATATACCGTGAAACAAAAAGATTTTACTGAATTATTACAAGCAGATGTTGCATTACAAGAAGGTAGTGTAGATGTAAATGTTGATCAACATAAAGCTTATATGGATACATTTAATAAAGAAAGAGATGCCAAATTAACAAATATTAACAAAATACCAACTGTACCAGCTCAAATTTTTTCAGAAGATAACAAAGATATTAAAAGCATAGAAAATGGAGACACTGTGGCTATTCCGCAAGATCCTTCAAATGCTGCCAGAGCATATCGATTATTAGAAAAAGCAGGTTGGATTAAATTAGATGCAGATAAAGATGATATTACAATTTCTAAAAAAGATATTTCTGACAATCCAAAAAATATAAAAATTAAAGAAATGGATTCAGCCAATATACCTAGAATATTAGGAGAAGTAGATTACGCAGTTATACCTGGATCAATTGTTTATGCATCAGATGTAGACCCTTCAAAAGGACTATTAAAAGAAGATTTAGTTAACGATTTATATTTACAAGTTGTAGTAGATGGAAAAAATAAAGATAAACAATGGGTAAAAGATATAAAAGAAGCATATAGCTCAAAAGGATTTAAAAAAGTATTCAATAAAGAAAATAAAGACGACTATTGGAAAGTACCAGATGAATTGAAGTAAAGGATTAAATATAATCTAGAGTTATTTTTACAATCCTAGATTATTTTCTTATTGTTTAAAATATTTATTTGAACTACAATACGATTAACATAGTTGAAAGGATGATGTTTTATGAAAAATGTAAATAAAATGCTTCTATGTCACAAAAGCACGGGTGGTCATAATTCCTAATATATAAATAATAAGGGGAATTTAATGAATTTAAACAAATTAGGACTAAAGAAAGACCAATTAAATTATTTTGAAGAACATTATGAAGATAGCTTTCAACTAGGAAGAGTATCATTTGTTGGGAAAAATCATTTTAAAGTAATAATGAAAAATGGTGAATACTTAGCTGAAATTACACAGAAAATAGTTATTAACGATATGATACCAGTTATCGGTGATTGGGTAGTTATTAATGATTTAGATAATTTTAAATTAATTATTGGTATACTACCAAGATTTAGCGAACTAAAAAGACAATCTAAAGTACACGAAACTATATCACAATATATTGCTACTAATTTAGATGAAGTTTTCGTTGTTATGGGGTTAGATGGAGACTTTAATTTAAATAGATTAGAAAGATATGTTATGCAAATAACTGAGAGTAGAGCCAATCCAATTATCATTTTGAATAAGTTGGACACCGTAGATAACTATCAAGAAAAAGTCCAATTAGTTAAACAAAGATTAGAGGATGTCCCAGTAATAGTAACTAGTGTCACAATGAAAACGAATTTAAATAAAATAAAAGATAGATTTTATGAAGGTATGACGGCGACATTAGTGGGGTCATCTGGTGTAGGAAAATCGAGCATTGCCAATTATTTAATGGGCAAAGATGCGTTAAAAGTAAATTCAACTAGAGAGTCAGATAGCAAGGGCAGACATACTACTACTCATCGAGGATTGTATTTTGTAAATCCCGAAGGTTTAATAATTGATACTCCAGGGATGAGAAGTTTAGCTATTTATGGAGATAAAAATGACCTTCATACAAGTTTTAAAGATATTTCTGAATTTGCTCAGTCTTGTAAATTTAATGACTGTTCTCATGAAGAAGAACCAGGTTGTCGAGTACAAGAAGCAATTGAAAATGGCGAATTAGATGAAGATAGACTTAATAATTATAAAAAATTATTAAAAGAAATTGAGTATAATGAATCCAAAACTTCAAAAAAAGCATTAGCCGAGAAAAAAGAAGAGTGGAAAAATAAAACTAAAAGATATAAAAATCATAATAAAATCATATATTAATTTATAAAAGTGATTAAAATCAGAGCGGAATGTTGCAAGACAAGTCCCACGTGCAACATTCCATCCACCATAATATTCTTCACAAAAAAACAGCGCTTCGTTTCCTAACCTTAACGAAGTGCTGTTTTGTACTTTTATTTCATAATTATTTTTTATGACTCTGTTTGTTACGATCGCTATTTCGATTAATAAATGCAGCAATTAGAAATAATATAGATGCAATGGTAAATTTAATACCTGAATCCCCGCTAATTTCCATAACAACGCCTATTATAAATGCGACTACAGCTAATCCAGCGAGTACTTTAGTAATGGTAGACATTTTATAAACTCCTTTTCTTAATGATTATATTATAACAATTTTTATTTTCTTATCAAAAGTATAATTTAAACAAAAATAAAATCATTAAATTGCATATACATCCTTTTCATTTTAATAAATCTCGTCTACTATAGAGGTATCATATTAACGAAAGAGGATGACTTTCTATGAACCCACTAGCTTTAGAATTGAATGAACAATTAAAAAATGAATCTCCAATCGTATTGGATATGCTTTCTGATTTAGGTAAATCAATGTACTTCCCTAAAGGTATATTATCTCAATCTGCCGATGCTAAAGGTACTAAATACAATGCAACAATTGGCATGGCTACTACTGACGAAGGTATTATGTATACAGATGCATTATATAGTCAATTTAGCGATAGAGAACCTAGCGATATATTCCCATATGCTCCACCTCAAGGTTATGAAAAACTTAGAGAATTATGGAAAAATAAAATTTTAAAAGATAATCCAGATTTAAGTGAAAATGCTATTTCAAAACCTGTTGTAACAAACGCGTTAACTCACGGTTTATCACTTGCTGGTGATTTATTTGTTAATCATGATGACACTATTTTATTACCTGAACATAATTGGGGTAACTATAAATTAACATTTGGCGTAAGACATAATGCTCAAATTGAAACTTATCAATCTTTTGAAGAAGATGGTAGTTATACTTTAGAATATTTTAAACGCGCTTTAGAAAATTACAATAAAGATAAAGTTGTATTAGTCTTAAACTTCCCTAATAACCCGACTGGCTACACGCCAACAGTAAATGAAGTGGAAGAAATGGTTTCAGCAATTAACCAATTAGCTGACAAAGGAACACAAGTAATTGCTTTAGTTGATGATGCTTATTATGGACTGTTCTTTGATGATATTTATAAACAGTCAGTATTCACTGCATTATCTCAATTAAACCATGACAATATTATGCCTGTTAAAATTGATGGTGCAACGAAAGAATACTTCTCATGGGGTTTCCGTGTTGGATTCTTAACTTTTGGTTCCCAAAATGAAACTGTAAAAGAAGTATTAGTTTCTAAATTAAAAGGTTTAATTAGAAGTAATTTATCAAGCTGTGCATTGCCGAGTCAAACAGCAATTGTACATGCTATGGAAGACCCTTCATTCCAAGAACAAGTTGATCACAATATCAATATTTTAAAAGAAAGATATGAAGTAACGAAAGATGTAGCATATCGTGAAGAATATAAAGATTTATGGACGCCTTATGCATTTAATTCTGGTTACTTTATGGCAATCAAATTAGCAGATGTAGAAGCTGAAAAACTAAGATTGCATTTAATTAAAAATTATAGCATCGGTGTTATTGCATTGAATAAAACAGATGTACGTGTAGCATTTAGCTGTATTGAAAAGAATGACATTGAATATGTATTTGAATCAATAGCTAAAGCGATTCATGAATTGAAATAATATAAGTGTATATAGAGTGTGTATATCAATTGATATACACACTCTATTTTTTTGTTGTTTGTAAATATCGTTATTACAAGAAATTGATGTAAATTATAGAAAAATATTTGACTAAACAATGTATAGTGTATATACTGTTTATACACAGTTAGTTGGAGGAGGTAGGACATGAAGATACTTCTGCAGAATAATAGTAATCAACCTATTTATGAACAAATAAAAGAACAAATAAAGGCGAATATTTTACAAGGTAAAGTTGAACCTGGTACACCATTACCTTCAATGCGAGAGCTAGCAAGTGATTTAGGAGTTAGTTTAATTACAACTAAGCGCGCCTACGTCGATTTAGAACAAGAACAGTTTGTAACTTCAATTCGAGGTAAAGGCACATTTGTAAAAGAACAAGATGCCTCGATAATGAAAGAAAAACAATTTATTGTGATTGAAGACTTGGCTAAAGAACTAACAAAACAAGCGAAATTAATAGGGATGGATCTGAAAGAAATAAATGAAATTATATCGTTAATTTATGAGGAAGGTGAGTAATATGACAAAAGCTATTGAAGTAAATAATCTAAACTATCATCTTAAAAATTTTAGCCTTAACGATATACAGTTTGATGTAAAAAAAGGTTATGTAACAGGTTTTATTGGCGCTAACGGTTCAGGTAAAACGACGATTATAAGAATTTTAATGGGTCTTTTAAAAGAACAAAGTGGAGATCTGAAAATATTAGGAGAATATTTGAGAGAGCATCCTGTAGAAATTAAAAATAAAATTGGCTTTGTTTATTCAGAATTATATATGTACGAAAAATGGAATATCAAAACAATTGAATCAGTAGTAAGTAAATATTATAAAAATTGGGATCATGATATTTTCTCGAAATATGTTGAACAATTTGGTTTAACTTACAAACAAAAAGTAAAACATTTCTCAACAGGTATGAAAATGAAATTATCTTTAGCAATCGCTTTGAGTCATCACGCTGAACTATATATATTAGATGAGCCAACTGCAGGTTTAGATCCAGTAGTTAGAAATGAAGTTCTTGAAATATTGCAAAAAGAATTAATTGATGAAGAAAAAACAGTATTTTTCTCTACACATATTATTTCAGATTTAGAAAAAATTGCTGATTATATTGTTTATTTAAAAGACGGATCAATTTTATTAAATGAAAGTGTGAATGACTTAACCGAGAAATATAAAATTGTTAAAGGCGACCCAAATATGCTGGATGATGAATTAAAATCACTATTGATTAATATTAAAGAAACAAAAACTGGATTTTCAGGAATGACAGAAAATAGTCATGTATTTCTTGAGTTATTTGGAAAAGAGGTAGTGATTGAAACACCAACAATAGAAGAAGTGATGGTAAGAATTGAAAAAGACCAAAAAAATAAGGTTGTGGTTTAAATGAAAGCAATTTTTTACCGAAACTTTATGTATGAAAGAGGTTACTTGTTAGCATATTTTATCTGTTTTGTTTTAACTTTCTTTGCTCAATTCACATTTGGATTTGAAAACATTGAAATAATAAATTTTGTTCCGATATATTTTATTGCTACAGTTTCAATTCATTGTATTAATAATGCCATATTATTGAATAAGCAAAGTAGCCAAATTTTTTATAATAGTTTGCCTATTTCTAAAATAGATATCGTAAAAGCACATTACTTATATAACTTATTACTGACAATTATTTCTTTTGTATTGATTATCATAATAGCTTTATATAAGAATGACACGATATTTCTTCAAGCAGCTATATTTATTGTAGCAACAAATTTATTAACATTAAGTATAGTTTATCCAACGTATGCACATGTTAATATTAATCAACTAGGAGCTTGGATATTGGGAGCTATGTACGCTATATTTGCAATGTTGTATTTCGGAACATATTCAAATCGTTCATATGCATTTTCAGAAATACTAGGTTGGAAAATATTTTTATACTATACACCTTCAATGTTGTTAATAGTTGCCATTATTATATGGATAATTCAATTTAGTAGAGCTATTCATAATGCTAAGAAAGATAAAATTACCATTTACGGAGGTGTAAAATGAAGCCGATATTATACCGTAATTTAATATTATTAAAACCTTACTTAATTTATATATTGGTAATGATTCTTGCATTACCAGTTATAATGATTTTACCATTTAATAATTACATCAAAATATTTCTATTAGGGATGCTCATGTTTCTTTTACATGTTGTCACTTTGGCGTTTCCTTATTATATATATTTAAGAATTAACAAGAATAAATCAGAAATGAACTTTTTAAGTTATCCTATAACACAAATAACGACGGTTAATATGCACTATTTAACTGCTATTATTTTAATCCTGATCAACTCGGTTACGATTGGTTTATATAATTTAGTGGCATTAATGTATGCGGCAAGTGATATGGATGTTGTTATAAATATGTCAGGGATACTAACGAATGTTGCGGCGAATTTATTTACAATCAGTTTAATATTACCGCTTTGTGATTTTAAAAGGTTTTTAAAAATACCATTAGTAATATGGATTATTTTGATTGGTTTTATATTACCAAGTATAGTACCGTACACAGATAAACTATTGAATAAATTATCTATTCAAACAAATGTTTTTACAAATTATGGAGATGAAATTTTGGTTTCTATATCAATCATATTATTTATCATTACTTACGTAATAGCATTTTCTAAAGCAAGAAAAGGTGAGATAACAATATAGAAGAGGTGACACATTTTGAAATTAACAAACATAAATAAATATTACGGCGATCAGCAAGTCTTAAACGACATAGACTTTGAATTTGGAGATAGTCAGATTGTAGGTTTAATTGGTAAAAACGGTGTAGGTAAGACTACATTGATGAAAATCATGAATGAAAACATCGTTAAATATAGTGGGAAATTTGAACAAGAAAGTAATGTACGAGTAGGTTATTTAATTGAAAATCCTAAACTGTACTTGAATAAAACAGGTTATTATAATTTGAACTTTTTTAGAGAAGTTTTAGGTAAAGATGTTGATGATGCATATGTTAATCAATTGATAGAGTCATTTGGAATCAAACCTTATATAAACAAAAAGGTTCAAAAATATTCAATGGGTATGAAGCAAAAATTATCAATAGCGGTAGCTTTAATGAATAAACCACACTATTTAATTTTAGATGAACCGACAAATGGTATGGATCCAGATGGTTCAATTGATGTGTTAAAAACAATTGAACGTGTAAGTAAAGAATTGAATATTAAAGTTCTTATTTCTAGTCATAAATTAGAAGACATTGAACTCATATGTGATAGAACTGTATTTATGAAAAATGGTCGTATTGTTGAGGATTACAATATGAAAGATGAATCAACGAGAATCACGAAATTCTTAATTGAAAGTAATCAATACAACGAAGCGCTTGATGTTTTAACGATGAATTTCAAAGTGATATCTAGCAATAAACACGAAGGGTTAATTGCGATTGAAGCATTACAAGATTATCAAAATGTACTCAGATTACTCAGCGAAAAAGATATTTACCCTAAATTTATCGAAAATAATAAAACTACATTAAGAGATCAGTACTTTAATATTAATAAAGGAGTTGAAGCATAATGAACATCTTACAACACGTTAAATATGATATAACGAGAATATTTAAAAGTCCATTAGGCTTATTCGGCTTATTTCTAGCAATTATTCCTAGCATTGCTGTTATCATTATTTCTTTAAATATGGATAATGTATTTACTTCTCCTGATGTATTAACTGGTTTCTTTGCTTTTGGTGGATTAGTATTATTAATGTTTACATTAAGAACAATTGTTAGAGACATGTCATATGGAACAATTCAGTTATTTTTAAATTCTAAGAAAAACAGAACGATGTACTTATATGGTAAATTAATTTCAGTAATAGGAATCATTATTTTGTTTACTATATTAGGCACTGTAGTTACGTTGCTATCTACATTTATGATGACAACAGGTGATTTAGAGTTTACAGATTTCTTTAAAATGTTTGGTGAACTACTCATTATCATTTTATTCTATGTAACTTTATTGAATATTATTAATTTATTAACTGGAAAAGCCGTGATTGTTTATACTACAGCTATCGTATGTATTATACTCTTACCAACTATATTCAATATACTTTCAATCGTTCCTCAAATAGGAGAAAAAATAGTTAAAGTGATGAAATATAATCCACTAGACTTTCTTCCAGATATTTTAAATAGTGGTTACTTAGGTATGGAAGGTTACCAAATTGGGATAACGGTTGTTTGTATTCTAGTATTTACAGTTATTAACCATTTCGTCATTATAAATAAGAATATATAATGGTTTATCCTTCATTTGTGTGTTAAATTTAATTTATTAGATAAATGAATGAGGGATATTCTTGGGTAAAAAATTTATTAAACACTATATTATTATAGGTATTATATGTATCGTTGCGAGCTTTTTCTTTAATGGTACACCAAGTTCGTTAATGATTGGTGCCGGTTTAGGTTTCTTTTTAACAGCGCTAATTGCGAAATTTGAAAAAGAAGATAAAGTTGATGAACATCCGGATAAAGCAAAACAAAATCAAGACAAAAAGTAAAAAGTCGGGATAAATTAGCCGGAGTCTGGGACATAAATAAATTGTCTCAGGCTTTTTCATTATATTGGCGGCAGTTAACTAGAAGGAAAATGAGGTGGTTTAATGTTAAGAAGTCTATTATTTAAAAAACTAGAACAAAAAGAACACGACATGATTAAGCACTATCGCTATTTACATCAATATCCTGAACCTTCGTTTTTCGAAGAAAAAACAGCTCAATATATAGAAACGTCTTATAAAGATAAGGAAGTTAAAATACATAATCGTATTGGCGGAAACTATGGTTTGATTGTAGAAATAAATGGCGGGAAACCTGGTAGAACAATTGCTTTAAGAGCAGATTTTGATGCTTTAAACATTTATGAAGAAACAGGTTTGGCATTTTCATCTAAACATAAAGGATGGATGCATGCTTGTGGGCATGATGCTCATACAGCTTATTTAATGGTATTAGCAGAATCTTTAATAGAATTAAAGGATAGTTTACCTGGAAAGGTTGTTATTATTCATCAACACGCTGAGGAGTTAGCTCCAGGTGGTGCAATAGATATGTTGGAATCAGGTCTATTAGATACCGTAGATGAAATCTATGGTATTCATCTATTTCCAGACTTTACGCCTGAAGTTATTTCATATAGAAAAGGTCCTACAATGGGCGGTAGATCTCTATTTCATTTGAAGGTTAAAGGTAAAGGAGGACATGGTTCCAGTCCACATTTAGCAAATGATGCCATAATGGCAGCTAGTACGTTTGTGACGAATATACAAACAGTAATATCGCGTAGATTAAATCCATTTGATATGGGTGTAGTCACGATAAGTTCATTTAACGGCACGGGATCACTTAATGTAATTCAAGAGAATGTTGAACTTGCGGGTGATGTTAGATATATGGAAAATCGTATTGGTCATCAAATTCATGATGAAATCTTGCAATTGATAGAAGGTCTTGAAGAAACTTTTAATGTTGAATGTCAATTCCAATATGACTTAGACTGCATACCTTTAATCAATCATTATAAACAGACAGATTATTTAGTTGATATTTTAGCTACTAGTCAAGGTGAATATTTTAAATTATTGAAAGAACATGAACAACTAACAAGCTCTGAAGATTTTGCTAGTTACTTAGAAAAAATACCAGGAACTTTCTTTTTTGTAGGATGTAAACCTTATGATGTAGAAGAAGCTTTCTTTAATCATAGTCCTAAATTCGTGGTTAATGAAGATGCAATGTTGACTGCAAGCAAGGCATTAGGTGAAATAGTATTAAACAGGCTGTACATAGAAGAATAAGAAAGATATTATCTTAAAGATACTTAAATAGATGTCACGAATAATAAAATAATATAAATTTTCAAGTAACCGTTTACAAAACCATAGTAAACGGTTACAATTATTTGTATAACTTGTATACAAGTATACGGAAGGTGAGGAAAGATAGATGAAACATCATTATCATTATCCGAGCGAATGGTTAAAATATCGTTCTACTGGTGAACAAGTAGCTAGTGAACTTCGATTGGGTATTATTAGTAAAGCCATTAATCAAGGCGATAAGTTAAGTGAGAATAAAATAGCTCAACAATTTGAGGTCAGTCGTTCACCTGTAAGAGACGCGCTTAAACTTTTGCAACAAGATGGTTTAATATCGCTTGAAAGAATGGGCGCAATTGTAACGGGATTATCAAATGTTAATCAGAAAGAAATATACGACATCAGGCTCATGTTAGAGTCATTTGTTTTTGAAAGACTACAGTTAGACGATAATTCAGTCGTTATTAAAGAATTAAATAAAATTCTAAAAATGATGACTGTTGCTGTGGAATTTGAAGATGCTGATGAGTTTACAAGGTTAGATCTACTGTTTCATGAATCTATGATTACTGCAATTAATCATCAATATATTGAAATGATATGGCGTAATTTAACACCAGTTATGGAATGTTTAATTTTAGTATCAATGAGACAGCGTATGGAAAATGAACCTGAAGATTTTAAAAGAGTTATTCATAATCATAAAGTATATATTGAAGCAATAGAAAACAAAGATCGAAATAAAATGAAAGAAGCATTTCATTTAAACTTTGACGACGTAGATGAACAAATCGAAGTTTTATGGAATTCACAAACCAATATAGATAGAAAGTAGGGTTATACAATGAAATACATGATAGGTGTAGATATAGGAACAACAAGTACAAAAGCTGTTATTTATAATAACGAAGGGAAGTTTTTGAAAAAACATAGCATTGAATATCCTATGACAACAGATGAAATAGGAGTAGCTGAAGAAAGCCCTGAAGAAATATTTGATGCAGTGCTTTTCACAGTCAAAAAAGTTATAAGAGAAATAGACGCAAAACCTGAAGATATTAAATTAATTAGCTTTAGTAGTGCGATGCATAGCTTAATTGCGATGGATAAAAATAATCAACCATTAACAGAATGTATAACATGGGCTGACAATAGAGCGAGTGATTATGCAGAAAAAATCAATAAAGAACATAACGGTTTAGAAATTTATAAAAGAACGGGTACACCAATACACCCGATGTCACCGTTATCTAAAATATTTTGGTTAAAACATGAAAAACCTGAAATATATAACAATACAAACAAATGGATAGATATTAAAACTTATGTCATTTATCAATTATTTGGTCAATACACAATGGATCATTCTATAGGTTCCGCTACAGGTATGATGAACTTAAAATCATTAGATTGGGATAAAGAAGTATTAGATTTATTAGAAATAGAAACTTCTCAATTACCTGAACTCGTTTCAACAACACATATTCTGAAAAATATGTCTAAAAAATATGCTGATTTAATGGGGATTAATGTAGATATTCCTGTGGTTGTAGGCGCTTCTGATGGCGTTCTATCTAATCTAGGTGTAAACAGTTTTAGAAAAGGAGAAGTAGCAGTAACTATCGGTACAAGTGGGGCAATTAGAACGATAATTGATGAACCAAAAACTGACGAAAAAGGTAGAATCTTTTGTTATGTCTTAACAGAAGATCATTATTGTATTGGTGGTCCAGTTAATAATGGTGGTGTAGTACTCAAATGGCTAAGAGACGAGTTATTAGCAAGTGAAGTAGAAACAGCTAAACGCTTAGGTGTGGACTCTTACGATGTATTAACTAAAATAGCTAGCAGAGTTCAACCAGGGGCGAACGGTTTAATATTCCATCCTTATCTTGCAGGTGAACGTGCACCATTATGGAATGCTAACGCAAGAGGAAGTTACTTTGGTTTGACTTTAACGCACAAGAAAGAGCATATGATCAGAGCAGCTTTAGAAGGTGTATTACTTAATTTATACACAGTTTATTTAGCGTTAATTGAAGTAATGGATAAATCCCCTAATCAAATTAAAGCAACAGGTGGATTTGCAAAAAGTGAAGTTTGGCGTCAAATGATGGCAGATATTTTTGATACATCTGTTGAAGTTCCTGAAAGTTATGAAAGTTCTTGTCTAGGGGCATGTGTTTTAGGGTTAAAAGCATTAGGTGAAATAGATGATTTTGAAGTGTTGAATAATATGGTAGGCAAAACATACCAACACCAGCCAATAGAAGAAAATGTTGATATTTATCAATCTTTAATACCAATTTTCATTAATTTAAGTCGTAAGTTAACAGAAGAATATAACTCAATAGCAGAATTCCAAGAAATGCATTCATAAGGAGAGATTAATATGATTTCAGAAATTACACCACTACTAGTCGTTATTGTAGCAGTTGGTTTACTATTAGCATTAATTATGTGGTTAAAGCTTAACACATTCGTTTCATTAATAATTACAGCAATGATTACAGGTGTAATGCTTGGCATGCCATTAAATAAAATCATTTCAACGGTCGAATCTGGTATGGGGTCTACACTAGGCCACATCGCATTGATATTCGGATTAGGTGCAATGCTTGGTAAGTTATTAGCTGATGGAGGCGGTGCAACGAGAATTGCACATACGCTAATTGATAAATTTGGTCAAAAGCGCATCCAATGGGCAGTAGTGGTAGCATCATTTATAATCGGTATCGCTTTATTCTTTGAAGTAGGGCTCGTATTATTAATCCCAATTGTATTTACGATTGCAAAAGAATCTAAAGTTTCAACACTTTATTTAGGTATACCAATGACAGCAGCATTATCTGTTACACATGGCTTTTTACCTCCTCATCCAGGACCAGTCATGATTGCAAAAGAATTTGGTGCAGAAATAGGTGAAGTGCTTGTATTTGGATTAATTGTTGCGATTCCAGTTACAATTATTGCTGGACCATTATTTACGATGTTTGCCAAAAAAGTAGTTCCAGAAGGATTCACTAAGTCTGGTGATTTAAATTCACTAGGTAAGCAAAAAACATTTAAAATTGAAGAAACGCCAGGATTTGGTATTTCAGCTTTAACAGCACTATTACCAGTATTTATTATGTTAATTTCAACAATTGTTGATTTACTTACTGGTTCACCTGAGAATCCTCAAGGTGTACTAGGGTTTATCAGTTTTATAGGTGAAGCGGCAACAGCTATGCTGATCTCAGTATTGTTTGCTATATTCACTATGGGACTAAAAAGAGGTAAAAAAATTACAGAAGTTATGGATACATTAACAAACGCTATATATCCAATTGGAATGATGTTATTAATTATTGGTGGTGGCGGTGCTTTTAAACAAGTATTGATTGATGGTGGCGTCGGAAAAACTGTTGAAGAATTATTTACTGGCACAGCAATGAGTCCAATTTTACTTGCATGGATAGTAGCTTCTGTTCTTAGAATCGCTTTAGGATCAGCTACAGTCGCAGCAATTTCTACAGTAGGTATCGTAGCGCCGTTATTAGAAGCTTCTGATGCGAATCTTGCTCTAGTCGTATTAGCAACTGGTGCAGGTAGTGTTATTGCTTCACACGTGAATGACGCAGGATTTTGGATGTTTAAAGAATATTTCGGATTAACAATGAAAGAGACATTTTTAACATGGACATTATTAGAAACCGTCATTTCTGTATCTGGTATTATATTTATACTATTTATAAGTTTATTCGTATAAAAAAGACTAAAATTGTATAAACTTAGTATTTTAATAAGAATTATTCAAGCCTGATTTATCAGTTACTTTAACAGTTAGGCATTCCTAACTGTTAAAGCACTAAACTTTTAGAACACTTAAGAAACAAAAATTTAGAGTTAAGAATGATTCAACAAATTTAGAAAAAGACTTGATATACTTTAGTCATAGATAACACAACACGAACCACAATACATTCAATTCCTTAAAAATATTTCGTATATGTTTTTTCATGATAGTGAATGACTTTGTGTAGAACGTGTTTAGATAGTTATCTGTAATTGTAACGTTGAAATGGATCATAAAATGATTCAACTTATTTTTATAAAGTTTCCCGGCTTTATAAAAATAAATGTTTCCTTAATTAATAACCTTTCCCCGAAAAGCGCTCGTTAATTCCCGGACGAGCGCTTTTCACTTGCGAAATTTCAAATGTTAACTTTACTGACATATATTTTTATTTATTTTGTAGATAAAGTAAACTGTTTATATCGAACCATGGGGATGGAGAGATACATATAGGGGTAATTTACATAAAACGAGGCTGAGACAATTATTTGTCTCAGCCTCTATCGTGATATTGGCAGTAGTTGACTGGAATGAAAATATGCTTATATCAAGCTTTTCACTCCTAGTCACTCTTGCCGGGCGGCACTATGAAATCTTTTTTGAAAAATAAGATTTCTGTTCCAGTCCGATTTATCTTAAGATGCTTACGATTGATTCGTATACATCATCCCAGAATTGTGTATTCTTTTTATATTCATCATGGATTTTATGATGTACTTCTTTTTCTTTTTCAGGGAAAGAAGAATCTTCTTTAGATGGTAAGTCTTTTCTTGTTTCCTCAACGAATTTTTGAACTGTAATGGCTCTAGGACCCCATACATGTTCTTGTTCATGTTTTTCATTTAAAAATACAAAAATTGGTATAGATCTTGCAGTACCATTTGTTAAGTATTGATCAATTAAATTTGTATCTTCATCTCTATGAAATACTTTAACTTCCATATTAGTGTAATCTGCAATGTTCAATAGTACTGGGATATTCATCATAGCATCCCCACACCAATCTTCAGTGATGACGAGAACTTTATAATTTTTATCTTTTATTTTATCTAAACGTTCATCATTTTTAGGTAATTGAAAAGATTTATAAATTTCAATGAGTTCTTCTTTATTGGTAGTCATATCGTTTAAATATTCTTTAATAGGTTGTGATTGTTCATAATATGTAACTAGTTTTGTCATTTTAATTATCCCCCTTTTTATATACTAAATATTATAACAATTCTGAAATAAATCGCAAAGCAGAATAACTGAAGATTAATTACTCTACAGCATTTTCAAGAATTGAGAAAGTACCCTTATCTACATTTAGTTCAGCCAATGCCCCGTATGGGATAATGCATTTCGGTTCATTATGACCAAAACTTGCATTGTAGAATACTGGCATATCTTCTTGATTCCATTCTTTTAACATTTTAGTCCAAACTTCTTTATATTCTTCATAATAAACATCATCTTGAGGACGACCAATAATTACGCCATTTATTCTTTCGAAAATTCCCATTGAACCAAATGCACGCACGTAATCTTCCATTAACCAAGGTGGAGCGTGGACTTCTGCTGTCTCAATGAACAAAATAGCATCATCAAAAGCATCTTTATTTGGAAATACATCTGTTGCTTTTAAAGAATGGAATAATTCCATACAACCTCCAATTAAACGTCCAGTTGCTTTTCCTTTTCCATTTAAAATTTCATACCCGTTATTATCGAAAGAGTCTCTATTGATATCTTTGTTGCTTTCATCCCATTTTAAACCGTATTTTCTAATTTGAGATGATGTAGGTACATCACCAACTGGCTCGTTTTGGAACCAAGTTTGTTTAATTGAATGAACAGTATAATCATCCATTGCAACATTTTCAGCGAAGTCAGTGAGTAGCAATGGACCATAAAAACTGGAAACGCCAGCTTGATAAAACATAAAATGTAACGCAGTTGTATCAGAATACCCACTAAATATTTTAGGATTATTTTTTATTAACTCTAAATCTATATAAGGCCATAAACGAACAGAGTCATCTCCACCTAGAGAACAGATAATTGCTTTAACTTCAGGATCTCTGAGTGCTTGATGTAAATCTTCTGCTCTTTTTTCAGGGTTGTTGTATGTAAAGTCTGAACCTTTAAGCGCATTTGGCATTATCTTTACTTTTAGTCCGAATACATCTTTTAATCTTTCAATACCAACATTAGTTCTCCACATCATATCTTCTTCTCCAGCTAAACCAGAAGACAAAGAAACAATCGCTACTGTGTCACCTTTAGAAAGCTTATTTGGCTTGATAAGTTTACTCATATCAAAACCCCCTTATTTATTTGTTGTGCATAGTATATCACACTAATATAACTTGAAATCAAATTTTTCAGATGATAATATGATGTTGTTTGTAGGAAGAGTGTTAAAATTAAATTGAAAACTTGAGATAATAATAAAGGGGAAACAGAATATGGATAAAATCACGTTCCTCAATTATTTAGAGGATGAATTGTCTCGTTTACCAAAGGCGGAAAGAGACAAAATTATGTATGAATATGAGACTAAGTTTTTTGAGGCTCAAAATGAAGAAGAACTTATCCATGAACTTGGCAACCCTAAAGCAATTGCAAAAAAAGTATATGCCAATACTGCTATAACTGATGCAGAAATGGCTCCGAATTTTAAAAATGTTTTTCATGCTATTATGGCAACTCTAGGACTAAGTTTCTTCAACATTTTATTTATCATTACACCATTTCTTTTTATAACATTTATTCTATTAATAGTAGTCTTAATAGGAGCAGTTATGATGTTAGGGCCTATTGTTAGTGTTGTGAACATCTTTATTAATGGATTCCATTGGATAGATGTAACGAACATTATGTTTGCTATTTCATTCTTAGGACTCGGATTGATGCTCTTAATTACTGGATTAAAACTTATTGAAGTAAGTTACAAAGGCATATTAAAATATTTAAGATGGTGTATAAAAATCATTAAGAGGAGTGCAGAGTAATGAAAAAACTATTTTTTGTAGGTTTAAGTATTTTTGTAGTTTTTGGATTACTTGGTACTTTTCTATGGTTTTCAGTAAACAAACAGTATGAAAAACAAGAAACATACAAAAAAGTATTTAAAAACAATGAAACGAATCAAATTATAATTAATGCTCAAAATACAGATGTAGATGTAAAAAAGGGGCGTTATTTAGAAATTAATTACGATGGAAAACATAAAGTTAACGCAAATATAGAAAACAATTTATTACATTTTTCTGAGCAAGATAAAAAGATTACATTTAACGCTAACTTTATTCCTTTTAGAAAAGTTAATAATCATCTTACGATAACGCTTCCTGAAAAAAATTATAATGCATTTAACATCACTACTAATACAGGTAATATCAATATAGAAAATGTTAAGAGTAAAAATAGTAATATTATTACTGGGACAGGGAATATAACGTTTAATCAAGTAGATTTTCAACATGTTAAAGCTATGGCTGATGTTGGGAGTATTGGTATTAAAAACTCCAAATTATATGAATTTAATGGAGAATTGGATACAGGTAATATCACAGTAGATAACTCAGTGTTAAAAAATAATGAAATGATAACTTCAATAGGTAATATCAAAATAAGAGATTTGAAAAATGAATGTGATATTAAAGCATCTACTGAAGACGGAAATATACTTATAGATTATAAACATAAACCACAAGATACATTACTTCAATTACATGCTGATTCAGGTAGCACAAAAATAGAAAACAGTGCTTTTAACGGGGAAAAGGTTGGTAATGGTAAAAATGTTATTGAAAGTTATACTGATAACGGTGATATAAAAATTAAATAATAGGCTATATAAAATATAACCTCTAATCCGTTAAATTTAATTTATGGATTAGAGGTTATTTAATTGATGCATTTATTCACTTGCAAATATTATATCTGAATCTATTTCTCCTGTAACATATAGTGATTCTAAAGGTTTGCCTTGTAACCATTCATTAAATTTAAAAGTGTGTATATAACCATTTTCACCTAATGCAAATTTAACTTCTAGTTGTTCAGGAATATAAGCAGATGTGTGTATCGTACCTGACCAACTTCTAAAAAGTTTGCTATAAATTTCATAATCAGGGTTATTAAAGTATTCAAAAGCAGTTTCTAAAGGTAAATTTTCGTTAGTTATATTTTCAATTCTATTATATCGCTCTACTGATTCTTTTATATAATTTCTATTTTCATGTGTTAATACTTCAAAATGATTCGTACAAAGAATGTTCTCTTTAGTTACTACTGATCTTGGTGTAGCTTCTACAATAATGCTGTTGTTAGATGCATCCATCAAAATGTAACTAAATGAACTTCTATGTGGTATTTCTTTCAACAACGAAACAGCTTCATCAATATTTTTACAACATTCTAAAATAAGACGACCAATCATATAACATACAAATCCATCACCTGGCTTTTTACGATGCATAAAATTATAACCCATCGATAAACCATGTTCATTCATTCCATCCATTCTCCCAGTTACTCGAGATGTTGGACCAATTTGAGCGTAACCACCATCAGTAGGTTGGAATAAGCTGAAACGTCCGTCATAAGTAGCAGGATTGTAATCATAGTTTCGAACCATAAAGTTTTTACCTAAAAATACCGAACAACCACTATCTTTAGCATAAACTCTATAATGACCGTAATTAAGAAGGACTTGCTCTAAAGGCATTTTTAGAGTATCTTGTATGCCCATCAGTTCCTCCCATATTTGCGGGGCGAATTGCTGATATATTTTTTTCGTTTCATTTATATTTATATCAAATCTAGGCCTTCTAACTCGCCATTCTTTTTCTCTGTTTTCGAGCATTTTAGTAGATTGTAACCACTTGGCTTGCGCAACTCCATAATCGTAGTGGTTTCCTCTAAATTCAAATGTTTGCATACTTACTTGTTGCAAAATCATCACTCCTATTCTTATTCATTTTGCTAGAAAATATTTCATTTGTCACGCAAATAAGCTATAAACCTTAATATTGGTCATAATTAATTAAAGAGATTGTAATAATGTCTTAACCTATGTAATTTTTTACCATGTTATATTTAATTTATCACATATCATTAAGTTATTTAGGAGGTATGTATGATGTGGAATCAAATATATATCTATACAAAAAAGAAATGGAAAGAATGGTACAGAGGTTAACAATTTAATTTAACTTAAATACAACAAGATAAGTATTTTAAACATAAAAAGAAAAATTGAAAATATCTATTATCAGAAAAACACACATTCGTTTAACTAATAAAACGAATGTGTGTTTTTGAGTTAATAATATTAAATTATTACAAGTTATCTGTAACAGGTGCAGATTCAACCCGTTTTTGATCACGCTTTGTTTGGTTTGACCAAAATATTGCAATACTAGGACCTGTTAATAAGTGTATGAAACTAAATATTGCGCCTGGTACTGCTGATAGTGGATTAAAGTGAGCTGTAGCTAATGAAACAGCTAAGCCAGAATTTTGCATACCAACTTCAATAGAAATTGCTCGTTTATCAGGTCGTCCTAAACCTAATGCTTTGGCTAAAAGATAGCCAATAGTGAGGCCACAAACATTATGTAATAAAACGACACCAAACAATAATAAACCAGTTGCGATAATTTGTGTCTTATTACCTGCAACCACACTTGATAAGATCAATGAAATTGCAATAACTGAAATAATAGGTAAAATATCGACAGATTTTTCTGCTACTGGTCTAAAGAATTTCTGTACAATTACACCTAAAATAATAGGGATTAACACTACTTGAACTACTGAAATGAACATTTCCATAAATGATACTTGCAACCATTCTCTAGCAAATAAGAAAATGAGAGAAGGTGTTACAATTGGTGCAAGTAATGTTGATAATGTAGTAATTGAAACTGATAAAGCGGTATTTGCTTTAGCTAAATAACTAATTACATTAGATGCTGTGCCACCAGGACAACAACCTACTAATATCACACCTAAAGCTATATCTGGACTAAGATTTAAACCTTTAGCAATTAAATAAGCAGTGACAGGCATTACAGTATACTGTAATATAACGCCGATAATTACACTCTTAGGTGATTTAAATACTTCTTTAAAATCATTCGTTGAAATGGTCATACCCATGCCAAACATCACTATACCCAATAAATAAGGGATATAAGGTGCTATTTGAGCGATGGTACCTGGAAAACTAAAACCTAAAATAGCAGCTATTAACATCCAAAAGACAAAAGTTTTATTAATAAACTGACTAAATTTCTTTAAATTACCCATAATGAACACCTTCCAAATTATATAATAATCTGAATATTACCAATAATCAGAAGTTATTTCAATGGTATATTAGAAGAAATATTTAAAAATAAAAATCAAATGAAAATCGATACAATAAATGTTACATTTTATACAAGAATTAAATCGTATTCTATGAATTAGATGTATGATGAGAGTATATCTTTTATGTATAATGCTTATTATGTTATGATGTAAATGGTAGAAAATGATGATAGAGGTGACTTCAATGAACTGTATTAAAGGAATTTTCAAATTCTTTTTCATCTTAATTGCAATTACAACAGTAGCTGTTGGTGCAGGTGTAGCTGTCTTAGCATTTGTATTTAAAAAGGATTTTGAAGATCTAGAACAAAAAACTAAAGAGATAGTTTCAGAAATTGAATCTAATAATTAAAAATGAGGAGAGCAATCACTTAGTATAAGTGATTGCTCTTTTTTATTTAACTACCAAATTTTATTTTAATGTGTTAAAGAATATTAATTAAAATTACACTTTTAAAAATAATAGGGGTAAAGGTATATGAATAAAGTGATTTAAAATTATAATTGAATATTTAGGAGGGGGTGTAATTTTAATATGATCTAATTTTGTTTTTGAGTTCTTTTACGCTTTAATATAAAGAATATAGTAGTAGCTATAGCTATAAAAAGTGTGCTAAAAATATATTTAATTATATGATTGTTTTGTCCTGTATCAGGAAGTGTTTTCTTTTCGGACAAGGCTTTTTTATTTGTATCTTTTTGTTCTGTCTCAGTGGTTTTAGAATTATTTGAAGTTAAATTGTCTTTAACTATAGAAATTTGATAATTATGATTTGTGTTCTGAGTGTTTGATTGCGAATTGTTTAATGAATCAGTTTGGTTAGGGAAATGATTAGTATCATTTGGATTGTTATTAGTAACTATGGCTTGAGGGCTAGTATTATTTGTAATATGGAGTGAAGCTTGCTTGTTATTACTACTGTATGTGTAATATTTATCTTCACCAATTTTGATTGTGGACTTAGTGTCTACACCTTGAATTTGTACATTAAATAGAGTGTCTCTTGGGATGTTTGCAGGTATTTCAATTACTACTTGACCATTTTGATTAGTTTTACCTGTAAATTCTTGATTGTTACTTATCAATTTAACTTCTATATTATTTAATTGTTGGTAAGTATTTGATATAACATTAATGCTAATGTTTTGGCTATTTATATTAGAAGGAGTAGAAATAGTATTATGAGATGATGTTAATCTATAGAGTTTATTAGGTTCAACCGTAAATGTTTGTTGATTAGAAGTAGTAAGTACGTAGCTTTTCTTTAAAGATGCATTTGGGATTTGTATAATAGCGAGTCCATCAGATTTAGTTGTTAAAGACTTCGTTTCATTATCTAATTGAAGTTGAAATGTTTCATTAGGAATGGGTTGATTAGTGGAAGTGAGAAATTGAAAAACAATGGGTGTTTCACTTGTTTCTGCATAGGTTATATTGGATGAATTTAATGTTATACAAATTAAGAAAGTAGTTGTAAAACTTATGAAGAGAAGAAATATCTTCATACACAACCTCCTTTATAATTAATATCACCGGTGATATTTTTATTATGCCATAAACAATCTGGATATGCTAGTATTATTTTATAAAATTTACATAGAATTTTTAACTTATATAAAATCTAGAAATATTGAGTTATAATAAATTATAATATTCGCTAAAAGTAATATGCTTCAGTTTTGCATCAAAGAGCATATAGGAGTAAAATAAACAAAAAGATTTAGATAAATAAAGGGGAGATGTTCTTGTATGATATGTAAAAGCTGTAATCAAGAAATGGTTGACGAACTTCGTATTAACGTACCAGGTACTCTAGTTGATGTAAGGTTAGTTAAAGAAGAAGAAACTGATGACGTCTTGAAAAAAGCGATTGCTGTACCTAAAGCTGCTGTTTGTTTATCGTGCGGTGAAGTAAAATACTACATAGAAGACATCGAATCATTTAAAGAATCATTAAAAAATGAATAGTAATAATTAAAGGGGTAAACCATAAATATAATGGCTTACCCCTTTATGTATAAAATGAAAGTTAAATCTTTTTTATATTTCTTACAGACGCATAACAATGTTCACCATTATTAAAGTAAACAGTGCGATCTTTTGTATCAATTCTATCAACATTTCGACGGTTTATAACAAAGCTGTTATGACATCTAAAAAATCTGTCGTCTAGATTTGTTAGTTCTTTTAGACTGCCGTAAAATTCGATTTGTCTATTATCAAGATGAGCTATTAATCGATGAGATTTAGTTGATGATTCAAAAAACATGACATCATCATATTGGACATATACTGAATTACTACCACGCGTTAATTCTAATTTTTCAACATTAGTATTTTTAGATAACATGCCTAAACGGATATAAGCAGTGTCTAAACAATCAATAACTCGTGTCTTGAGCTGATCAGGGTCATCTTTAAATATAAAATCCATAGCAGCAACTTTATAAACAAACGTTAAATAAGTTAATTCACTATGACTTGTAACAAAGATTATATTACCAATAGGGTCATGTTTTCTAATCTCGCTCGCTAAAGTAATTCCATTTATATCAGCATCTAGTTGGATATCTAAGAAATAACAACCGATATCATTAGAAGTCTTTACATGTTCTAGTAACTCATAAGGATCATTAGTCGCAAGCTCAATAGACATTTCTTTTTCTTCAATCATAATATAATTATTAATGATTGTTTGCATTCGTTCTAATTGTTTTGGGTCATCTTCGCAAATGATAATTTTCATCGTATCACTTCCTCATTATGATCATTTAAAATCTCGAGCTTTTGAATAAAGAATTGATCATTAATATACGTATCTAAAAAAACATTCTCAGTCTTTTCAGTTACTTCTTTTAATGTTGTTAAACCAATACCTCGTTTACGACCTTTTGTAGAAAATTGGTCTTCAAATAACTTATGTACTTTTGGTGTATCTTTAGAACATTTATTCATAAATACAAGTAGCACAGATTCTTCATTTTTAATAAAAGCAATTTGAATAGTAGGTGCATCAACAAACTCAGATGCTTCAATAGCATTATCCATTATGATACCTATACATCTACTCAACTCAACAATATTCATATTGATATGATCAATTTGTTCAGTAACTTCAACACTAATATTAATATTTTGCTCTTGGGATTGAATAATTTTAGTTGTTAGCAAACCTTTAATCTCTCTTACATGCAAGTTCTGTAAACCATTTATTTTAATCGTATTTAACTTCATATCATCATGTAAATGCGCAATATTTTCATCAAAATATTTGCTTAAACCATCCATATCTTCTTGTCTAATATACTCAGACAAAGTAGCAAGAATATTGATATAATCATGACGAAACTTTCTCATTTCATTATTAATCTGTTCAATTTGTAAGGTATATTTATAATAATGATTAATCTCCTTTTTAGTACGCTGTAAAGCCATTTCTCTGATGACAGTGAAAGAGATTAAAATGACGAAAATTGCCGCCACACATACATAAATAACATAAAATAAAGTTTGGAACTCAAACTCTTTTTCAGTATCATAGTTCTCAGGCATATAAATATAGAACACAAAAAATGATAGAGCAAGGAACGCAGCTAACAACAGTAAATAAATACGGTTATTATATAAATAACTTAATTTAAGTTTGTCCATTAACATCCTAATTAAAGCTGCAATAGAGATAGTTATAAATGAATGGATAATAGTATAACAAATGAAATAATAAGTCATACTATCAACAATATCTATAATATATCTAGTAGTTAAAATTGATAAATAGTCAGAAACTACTGAAATAATAATAACGATTAAAGTATTTATAATGCCGAATAATTTAAATTTATTATAAAAAAATACAAAATTAAAAAGGCATACGTATATTATAGCCCCCATGCCAAACAGATAATAAAAAGAAAGTGAAGGGATTATGAACCCTATAAATAAGATTACATAATCCCTTTTGTTATATCGATAATTCTGTGTGATAGCTAATAAAATTGTAAATAGTACGACCTGTAATAAACCAAAAGGTAAAGATTCTATATTAGAAAGCGAGTCCATATATTACACTTCCTTATTGACAACTTATTGTTTTTCTTTTAATAATTCAGCTGGTACTTCAGTTTCATCTAAAAATGCTGTACACCCTCTGATTACTGCCTTCTCACCGATTGCTGATAAAACGTTAGAAATTGTTTTTGAAAATAATCCTGCTAATAAATTCATGATATTGTTTCCTCCTTTTTATAAAATATAGGTAATAGTGATACCGATTCGAAGATCAATCCCAAACAGATTAATTGTTGATAGGGTTCTTTAACGAATAAAGAAATGATTATCAAAATTGTAGCTGCAATGATTGACCTAAGTTTTAAACCCTTTTTCCACTTACCTAATAGTGGATGTTTTTTAGTTTCCATAGGTGCATATTTCATAATGATTATGTACCCTATGAGCGCTAATGTCAAAAATATCCAATACGGTACGTTTATATTGATGACAATTAGCGGTGTAATCACAAACATTATTAGGCTTTGAATGGTACATAAAAAAGTAGATTTTGCATGCGCACCAAATGCAAAATATCTTATAGCAAAATAACTAAGGTGAACAATAAGTGTATAGAAGAATATATGGCTTAGAAGGGCAGCACCATATATAACAACAGTCTTCATAATATTCCCTACAAATACTTCTAGTCCATACTTTACCTTTAAATAGCTTACATGGTCTAAATTATTTGAATTTTGAAGACTTGTAGCAATTTTATCAATTTGGGTTTGTACTGGTTGATACATAGCGCCCCTCCTCACACTTAATTATAAATCATAATGGTTTACATTTTACTTCTTTTGCCTAACTGTATTATTTCAATGCCCAACTGTTTGAGTTTTTATTTATATTTATATATTAACATATTTTTATTGCAGTTAAGCACGAAATATTACGACTTAGGGAAAACTTTAATTATATTAAATATAATATTATAAAATGATAATGACTAAGTAATAAGGTGAATAAAGGGGGTTCCTTTATGGCAGGTGACATAGTGAACGCTATCAGTAGTATTTTTAAGTGGTTTGTGGCGTTTTTTAGTGATTTATTTGGTTAATTTTCATTTGTTAAAATGTTATGATTATATAAGTTATTAGAGCGTATGCCTTTTGGTATACGTTTTTTATTATAGTTATTCAGTAATTTCATGTAGAATGAAGACAAAGAGATAATTTAGGGAGGAATTATATTTTATGAAAACACAAGGTTATATTGGTAGTTATACAAAAAAGGATGGAAAGGGTATTTATAGATTTGATGTTGATGAAAATGATCAAACTATAGAAAAAGTAGAAGTAGGCTATGAAGTAGAAGCTTCTACGTATATTATGCAACATGGTAAATATTTATACGCAGTTAAAAAACAAGGCGATGATTGTGGTGTCGCAAGTTTTCTAATTAATGAAGATAAAAGTTTAACATTTATAAATGATTGCTTAGCTTCAACAGAAGGTACAGGTTGTCATATTTCAATATCTGAAGATGGTAAATTTTTATTTGAAGCAGTATACGGTGCAGGCATAGTAAGATTATATGAACTTAATCCTGAAAATGGGGAAGTCCTTAGATTAATCGATTCATATCATGGTGATGGTAATGGACCTAATAAAGAAAGACAAGATGGTAGCCATATTCATTATGCAATGCAAACACCAGATTTAGACTATATTGTTACAGTTGATTTAGGGGCAGATGTAATAAGAACGTTTAAATACTCTTTAGACGGATTAGAACTATATGAAACGACGAAATTCCAAGCTGGAAGTGGACCGAGACATTTAGCATTCCATCCTAGTGACAAATATGCTTATTTAGTTACAGAATTAAGCAATACTATAATTGTATTATCATATGAAAATGGTGTGTTTAGCCCGGTTACTGAACCACAAATGACTATTCCTGATGATTTTGAATTAAATTCACAAATAGCTGCAGTTAGATTAAGTCATGATGGTAGATTCGTATATGCGTCAAATCGTGGTCATAATAGTATTGCTGTATTTAAAATACTAGGTGATGGTGCGAATCTTGAATTAGTTGAAATTGTTTCAAGTGGAGGTACTTGGCCAAGAGACTTTAATATTACTCCAAGTGATTCATTCTTAGTTGTAGCACATGAACATTCTTATAATTTAGTGTTATTCAGTAGAAATAAAGAAACTGGTAAATTAACAGAAATAGAAAATGAACAAAAAGCCGCTGAAGGTGTATGTGTTCAATTTATCTGATTGAAGGTGAATAGAATGAAAATAGCTTTATATCAAATGCATGTAATACCAGGTAAACCTGATGAAAATATAGAAAAAGTTAGTCAATGGTTAGATAGTTTAGCTACAGATATAGATATAGCTGTGTTACCTGAAATGTGGAACACATCATATCGATTAAATGAATTAGAGAACATTGCTGATGTTGATGGGGAAGTGATAATACCTTTTTTAAAAAACAAAGCAAAAGAGGTTAAGAAACATATTATTGCAGGTTCTATTGCTTATAAAAAAGGTGAAGACATTTATAATAGAGCGCTTATTGTAAATAAAGAAGGGAAACTCATTAATAATTACGATAAAGCACATCTCGTTCCAATGTTAAACGAGCATCATTTTTTAACTTCTGGAGAAAAAAAGCCAACTGTATTTCATATAGATGAAATTGAGATGGGTTCTATTATCTGTTATGACTTAAGATTTCCTGAATTATCACGTTCATTAACATTAGAAGATGCTAAAGTCATTTTTGTACCTGCTGAATGGCCAAAATCACGTATTGATCATTGGAAAGCATTATTACAAGCAAGAGCAATTGAAAACCAGATTTACGTAGTAGCATGTAATACTGTAGGTAAATGTGATGATAACGAATTTGGAGGGCATAGTTTAGCATATAGCCCAGACGGTGCACTTATCGACTGTTTGTATGAAGGTGAAGGCACATTAGTTGTTAATTTAGATTTAAATGCCCAAAGCCAAATTAGAGAATCTATTCCTATTTTTAATAGTTTACGAACAGATTTATATTAAAATTAACTAAATAATTTTGAGTACGATATAAGAAATCTCTTCATTAGTGATAAAAAATCTAATGAAGAGTTTTTTAATTTTTAAGTGTAATATTGTTAAAAGTAAAAATTTTTATTGATATATTTAAATAAAAGTTTAAAATCAAAATTGTCATATATGCAGCTTTATATAAGGGGGTATTAGATTGTCTGAACAAGTAGATGTAGAATTTAAAAATATAGGCTATGAAATAGAAGGTAGTAAAATTTTAAATAAAGTGAACGGTAAAATATATCAAGGTAAGATTACTACAATTATAGGGCCATCAGGCGCTGGAAAGTCTACTTTATTATCATTTATTAATGCTTTAAACTCTCCAACAGAGGGAGATATTTTTATTGATGGGCATTTAATTAATGAATATGAAGCTATTAAACTAAGAAGAAAAGTGCAACTTGTCTCACAAGAAGCAACAATGATTAATGGTACCGTTAAAGATAATTTAGAACTTCCTTTAACATTACAAAATAGAACTATGACAGATAAAGAAGCTGAAGGATTTTTAAAAGATGTTGACTTACCAATATCATTTTTAAATAAAAATAGTAAAGAATTATCTGGTGGCGAAAAACAAAAATTATCATTAGCTCGCTCTTTAGTTACCAAGCCAAGTGTTATGTTGCTAGATGAAGTAACTTCAGCTCTAGACAGAAGCTCAGTCGAAGCTATTGAATCATTATTAACACTCATTAATAAAAAGCATGATGTTACGATGATTTGGATTACACATGATGTTAACCAAGCAATTCGTATGAGTGACTATATTTGGGTCATGATGAACGGAGAAGTCGTTGAAACTGGTACAAGTGAAGAAATCAGACATACTACAAATAAGAAAGTAAAAAAATTCATAGGAGCTAAAATATAATGAGTATAACTTCTTTGATATTAATGGTAATTTTTATAATTATTCCTATAGTTATTTCTAAATCACTGAAATTAGGTTTAGAAAAAGACACGGTTATCGCTGGTATAAGGTCTTTTATTCAATTATTAATTGTAGGATATATATTACAATTTATTTTTGATAAAGATAATCCAATATTTATGATATTGATGGTCGTATTAATTATAGGTGCAGCAACTCAAAATGCTAGAAAGAAAGGCTTATCTATTCCAGGTATCACTTGGAAATTGTTGTTAGCGTATGTATCGATTGAGTTAATAACACAAGGCATTCTTATTGGTTTGAAAATTATACCACCAACTCCGCAATATGTAATTCCTATAACTGGTATGGTTATTGGTAATGCGATGGTGTTAAGTATTTTATTCTTAAATCGATTTATTTCAGAGATTCAACAAAATGAAAATTTAGTAAAGCTGATACTATCTTTAGGAGGCACACCAAAACAAGCTATTCATAAGCAATTGATGACTTCTATACAAACAAGTGCTATTCCTACAATAGAACAACAGAAGACTATAGGACTCGTACAATTACCTGGAATGATGAGCGGTCAAATTATTGCAGGTGCTGACCCAATTGATGCAGTATTCTTTCAAATCTTAATTGTATTTATATTAATAACATCAGCAGTTACAACGAGTGTAATATTAGGATTTCTATCATATCCAACATTATTTAATAGTAAAAAACAATTAATAGAAAGCCGTTTTGAGTAAATAAGGTAACAAATGATGTAAGACAAGATCTACGTGCAACATAACAGTCTCCTTATTGCCAAGATTACTGAGAAAAGTCCACATATAATATAGGAGTCAAGTACATTACTATCAATACAAAGAAAGAGGCTGGGACATTATTTATGTCTCAGCCTCTTTCTTTGCCTGGGTAGGACTACGAAATCTTTTTATTAAAATAAGATTTTTGTCCCACTCTTATTTACTTTTTAAACATTGCTCTGACGTATTTCCCTTTACCCTTATAAGGGGGGAAGAGCACGCCTGTTTCTAATTTCGTCGTTTTGAACATAATTCCTTTTTGGTTACTGAATAATTCAAATGATGCTTTTCCATGATAACGACCGATACCAGAGTGTCCTACACCACCGAAAGGCAAGTTATGATTGCCAACATGCATTAACGTATCATTGATGCAACCACCACCAAATGATATACGATTAACAACTTCATCTGTATGATTCTCATCTTCACTAAATAAATATAAAGAGAGTGGTTTAGGTTTATTCTTTATGAATTGTATCGCATCTCCGAATGCATCGTACGACATAATAGGTAGAATTGGTCCAAATATTTCATCTTCCATTAAAACGTCATCAAACTTCACATTATCAACAATTGTAGGTTCTATATAACGATCTGTTACGTTAGTTTCTCCACCATAAACAATTTCACCATTTGTATTATTAATGAGCGAATTCAGTCTATTTGCATGTTTCTCATTAACAATTCTGCCAAAATCTTCACTGTTTTTAGCATTTTTAGTATAAAACTCTTGAATAGTTGATTGAATTGCTTTAATAAATTGTTGTTTGATTGATGCGTCAATAATAACATAATCAGGTGCTACACAAGTTTGACCTGCGTTGATAAATTTACCAAAAGCGATTCGTTCTGCTGCAACTTTAATATTAGCTGTTTTATCTACAATAGCTGGACTTTTGCCACCTAATTCTAGCGCAACTGGTATAAGTTGCTTACTCGCTTGTTCATATACAATTTGCCCAACTTTTGTAGAACCTGTAAAGAATATAAAATCAAACGGTTGTTGTAATAATTCTTCTGTTACATTTTGTTCACCAGTTATACAAGATATGTATGAAGCGGGGAATACATCTTCAATTATTTGTTGAATAATCTGACTCACATTAGGCGTAAGTTCAGAAGGTTTAACGACAGCACAGTTTCCTGCTGAAATTGCGCCAATTAATGGTTCCATTACTAATTGGAATGGATAGTTAAAAGGACCGATAATTAAAACCGTTCCATAAGGTTCGTTTACAGTATAACTTTTTGCAGGAAATAAGAATACTGGCGTATTTACGTTTTTCTTGCCAGCCAAGTTCTTGACATCCTTAAGCATCAACGAGATACTTTTGTAAATGTAACCAATTTCTGTTGCATATGATTCAACTGAATTTTTACCTAAATCTTGCTTTAATGCTGCTAATAATTCTGTTTCATGCGATTTAATAGATTTTTTTAATAATCTAAGTTGTTTTTTTCTGAATTTAATATCCTTTGTTATATCGCTATCAAAAAATGATTGAATTGTCTCGAATTGGTTTGCTATAGTCAAAGTTAATATCTCCTTTATAACTTCTATTGTATATATTTTAACAATAGTTATAATTAAAAGCGAAGTCTTTATTTCTAAAAAGTAAAAATTAACAAAAATTTATTAAGAAAAGGTGAACATCATGAAATTTGGTTTTATAGGTACAAATTGGATAACTGATAAATTAATAGAGTGTGGTAGACAAACAGCTACTTTCGAACCTTATGCTGTATATTCTAGAACAGAAGAAAGAGCTAATTATTTTAAAGACAAACATGATTTAAAAGAAATTTTTACAGATTTAAATCAATTTTGTGAATCATCCAATTTTGACGCTGTATATATTGCTTCACCTAATGCATTTCACTTTGAACAAGCAAAGTTGGCAATTGAAAATAACAAGCATGTTTTAATAGAAAAACCAGCTACTATCAATGTGGAACAATTTGAAGCATTATCTAAACTCGCACATGAATATAATGTAACTGTTATGGAAGCGATGAAATCAACTGTATTAAAACCATTTTTACAGTTTGCTAAAGCAAATGCAGATATCGGAGAAATACGTTATGCAGATTTTCACTATCATCAATACTCTTCTCGATATGATAAATATAAAGAAGGTATAGTTGAAAATGCTTTTAAACCAGAGTTAGGAAACGGCGCATTAATGGATTTAGGTGTATATGCAGTTGCACCGGCTATCCATTTATTCGGATTCCCTAAAGAAATAAAAGCAACTGGGTTCAAATTAAATACAGGGGCTGATGGCCAAGGTAATGCGATTTTAAATTATGATTCATTCCAAGTCACAATAAGTTATTCTAAAATATGTGATCGACCAAGCCCTTCTGAAATCATTGGAGAAGATGGTTATGTAACTATCAATAAGATAAGTGCTCCTACTGTTATAAATGTATTTAATAAAGATGGTTCAATAAAAGATACTTATAGCGATAGTGATGATTATACAATGAAAGAAGAAATAGAAGAGTTTATAAAATGTATTGAAAATAATAAAACAGAGTCTTCTATTAATACACACCAAAGAACGATAGACACTTTGAAAGTATTAGATGAAATTAGAAATCAAGTAGGGGTTCAATTTAATGACTAAAAAAGTCATAATAACCGTTAGTATTATTATCATTATATTAACTGTTATTGCTACAACTGTGCCGTTTAAACAAGAACCATCATCTACTACAAGAGTTGTTGTGGATCACTTTAATCATAAATATGCTTTTCCAAACTGTTATGATTATGAAACAGCATCAAATTATATTGATGAAGTTACATTCAAAGATGCAATAGACCTTGGTTACCCACCAATGAATAAATGTACAGAACAAGAAGCTAAACCAAAACATAAAACACTTTTGAAAAGATTAATAGAAAGTACTGATATATAAGTGGTGAGACATTAGTTTCTAGATTGAAAAAGCCTCCTAATCCGTTAGATTTTTAATTAATGGATTAGGAGGCTTTTTACTTAAATTATTATTTCTTTAATACGTCGTGTGTGCTTTGGTCTTTGTCCATAACGTCTTTCACATATGGACATACAGGGTCTATAACTTTGCCTTCGTTTCGGGCCTTGTCAATAACAGTGTCTACTAACTTTCTAGCTGTTCCTTGTCCACGTAGTGACGGGTCTACAAACGTGTGATCAACTACGAGAACATTACCATCTGAATCATGATACGTGATTTCAGCATCAAATTGATCTTCTGATTCTCCAACATAGAACTTGTTCGTACCTTGTTTAATTTCCATTGCAAACACACTCCTTATAAAAGTTATTTACCTAAAACATCATCAATTGGTGGTACTACTTGCTTCTTACGTGATACCACGCCAGCTAATAATGCTTGGTTGTTTTCTAATTTAGTACTGAATGCTTTTTCAACAGCTTGTTGTTCTTTACCTAGAGCAATAACTGTTGAATCACTATTTAGTATATCAGTGATGATGAATACAAATAAATCATACTGCTCATTAGCAATGATTTTATTGATTTCATTTTCAACATCTTCTTTGATTTCTAATACTTCATTAACATCAACTGTGTTAACTTGAGCAACTCTAACAACTTTATCATCCATATTGAAAGATTTAGCATCCATATTTAATAGGAATTCTGGTGATTTACCTTTAACAGATGCACCAGCTTTAAGCATCTCTAGACCATATTCATTTAAATCAACATTGGCAATTTTCGCTAATGCTTCACTTGCTTTAATATCTTCTTCAGTACATGTAGGAGATTTAAATAATAAAGTGTCTGAAATAATTGCTGAAATCATTAAACCAGCAATTTCTGGTTTGATTTCGATGTTATGTTCTTCATACATTTTTTTAAGGATTGTCGTTGTACACCCAACAGGCTCTGCTCTGTAGTATAAAGGTGCAGCTGTTTCAAAATTGCTAATTCTGTGATGATCAACCACCATAGTAACTGTAGCGTCTGCAATATCATCAGCACTTTGTTGGAATTCATTGTGATCAACTAGGATAACTTCTCTATCTTTTACAGAAGTTTCTAATAGTGATGGTGCTTCTACTTTGAAGTAATCTAAAGCGAATTGTGTTTCGTCAGATACTTCTCCTAATCTTAATGCTTCTACATCATTACCTAATTCTTTTTGTAAGTCTTGCATTACTAAAGCTGAAGCAATAGTATCTGTGTCAGGATTTTTATGTCCAAAAATTAATGTATTTACCAATGTGAATTCTCCTTTTACTATCATTATTCTAATATTTATTTTAACACGAACGAAACGTCTATTCTACAACAGCGCCTAGACTATTTTCAAAATGTGTAAGCGCCCAATCATGCCCAGCTTGATTGAAAGATGCCACGCAATTTTTTGGAATATAAATTTGATAATTAAGGTTGTAAGCATCGACAGCAGTATGTAAAACACAAATATCAGTACATACGCCAACAATTTCTATTGTATCAATATTGCGCTCTCTTAAAAGGCTATCTAAATTAGTTCCATAAAATGCGCTATATCTAGTTTTATCAATCCAAAATACATTTTTTTGATTTTTAATTTGTTCATATTGAGGTTTTAATGATTGATATAAATCACGACCTTCAGTACCTACGATATTGTGTGGCGGAAATAATTTAGTTTCAGGATGATAAGGGTCGTCTTTATGATGATAATCCATTAAATAGAATATATTTTCGTCATTTTTATTATATGAGTCAATTTTACTAAATATATTGTCTTCGATTACTTGTCCCGGCTCACCACAAGTTAAGTTACCATTTTCTGCTACGAAATCATTTGAATAATCCACTACTATTAATGCTTTCTTCAAAATAATATCCCCCTAATTGTTTATATTTAATAATCGGTGTAATATGTTTATAAGAAAAGTATACGCTAAATCAAGGTGGTTTTGAAGTTATGACTAGAACAATTAATGTTGCGAATTATGGTGCCAAAGGTAAATCTGGTGTTCTAGATACTTTAGGGATTCAACTCGCTTTATTTGAAGCGAGAAAAGGACCAGTAACTGTTTATATACCTAAAGGTGAGTACCACATTTTATATGAACTTGTGATTTATCGTAATACAAATCTTATATTACACGATGATGCTACATTAATAAGAAAATCTCCTAGCGCTATGTTGAAAAATGGACACAGTTTTAAGAAATATTATGGTTATGAAGGACATGGCAATATTAATATAATTGGTGGCACTTTTGATGCATATGGTCATACTAATAATACTAATAACACGATTATGTCGATTGGTCATGCTAAGAATATTCAGATTCATGATGTCACGTTTAAAAATGTTGTAGGGGGACACGCTATTGATGCCTGTGGTTTGGATGGATTTTATGTGACGAATAGTCATTTTCTAGGTTTTAGAGATGATAGTGGCACAAGATCTTTCAGTGAAGCTATCCAAATTGATATACAAACAGAAGGAGCATTCCCTAAATTTGGTGCAACAGATGGTACGGTTACAAAGAATGTAATAATAGAAAATTGTTATTTTGGAAATTCCGGAGATATGAATATGTCTGCATGGAATAGAGCTATTGGGTCACATGCAAGTATGTATGATTGCTTTTATGAAAACATACATATACAAAATAATAGATTTGATGGGTTGGGAGATTATGCAGTAACAATGCTTAAATCAAAAGAAACTACGATTACAAATAACTACTTTGTTAATTGTGAGGGTGGCATTCGTTATTTAGCAGTGCCAACAGGTAAGTATTCTATGGATATCAATAAAGTAGATAAAGGTGCACAGTCTGGTTCCACATTGTTAATAGGTAACAATAAGTTTGAAAATATTAAATCAAAACAAAGTATTCTTATAAAAAGTTATGAAAAAGCAATCAATAAAGATATTTATATTTATGATAATAAATTCATTGATAAAATATCTGATAAAATTCAATTTATTAACGCCTCAGATATCTATTTGTATAATAATTTTAATTTATCGCAAATTAAACAAAAAAATGTAGAGCGACTTAATGAAATTATAAAAGGAACTGAAAATAAATAATATTAAGATATAAAAAATGCTCACAATCCCAAGGTTGTGAGCATTTTTTATATTATTTAATTCTATATGTAAAATCTATATATCTTTATTAAAATTACCTAACACGTTAACTTTGAAATCTAATGTTTTTAATATTGTAATTACTTTCTTCATTTCTACGTCATCAGCGCTACAATCAGCTTGCACGAAGAAGTGATACATGCCTAATTTTGTTTTTAAAGGACGTGATTCAATCCATGATAAGTTAATGTTAAATAAAGCGAATGTATTTAAAATGCTTGCTAATAAGCCTGGTTTGTCTTCATCAGGTGTTATAAGTAAGATGCTATCTGTCGCTTTTTCAACTCGTTTTTGTTCAGAGGAAAGCACTAAAAATCTAGTTGTGTTATGTGGATAGTCTTCAATATGTGTTGCTAATGCGATAACATCATTGCGATCTTTTTCTAATCCCATTGGTGCAATTGCTCCAGTGTGCTCATCTATTTCATCTAAACTTTGCACAGTACTGTTTGAGTAACGATATTTAAATTGATGTTTTGTTATAAATTTTGATGTTTGATTAATAGCAGGGGCAATTGATACAACTTCTTTAATATCTTCTATATTTGTACCTTCTTTAACGTATAGTGAAAAAGCTATGTCTAAATGTAGTTCATCGATAACATGAACTTTTTGTTCTGTTAGTGTATCAGCAATAATATTAATTGTACCTTCTATTGAATTTTCAATAGGGGCAATAGCTATACTATCTTTATCTGATTCAATTGCTTTTACAACTTCATATAAGTTAGATTGTGGTATGTAATCAGTAATATTTTCATTTTTATAATTTAATGCTGCCATATGTGAGAATGTCCCAGTAGGACCTAGATAGTATAATTTCATAAAATTCTTCCTTTCTAATGAAATGGACATTTATTGCCTTTCTTTTTATATAAAAAATTTGGACTTCTTGTTTCATTATCATATCCTTTATGATAATTATGTACAAGAGATGGTGACAATGGTGGGGCAAGCCAGCTCCATTTCCCAGTAACTTTACGATTTTTATTTTCTTCATTTTCTTCAAATTTCTTGAACTGTTTTGATGCTGTGTAATGGTCAACTATGGATACACCAGCTTCTTTAAATGAATGGTAAACAGCATAATTAAATTCAACTAATGCTCTATCTCTCCAATAACTAGTGGTCTTAGTAGTATCAAGGTTTAATGCATTAGCAATATCTTTTAGTTTGTCGTAACGATATTCATCAGTAAAATTACGTACGCCAATTTCCGTCTCCATATACCAACCGTTAAAAGGAGCGGTGTGATAATAAAGGCCACCGATTTCTAAATCCATATTTGAAATGATTGGAACAGCGTACCATTTTAAGCCGAGTTGCTCTAAAAGGGGATACTCATCATGTTTAATAAGTATTTCTTTTATGAGATTGTCTTTATAAATATGATAATTTAATGGTTGTTGTTTATAACGATATATTAAAGGTAATAAATCAAAATCAGTGTGATCACTTTTCCAATTTAAATGTTCAGCTAATTGAGTAATATTTTTTGATTTTGGATCACCCTTATTTTCGTAACCTGCATATCTAATGAGTTGTTCATTTTTAATTTCAAAGTCATTTGAATAAATACTAATTAATGGTCTGATTTTTCCGTTGTTGGTAGCTATTTCAATATGATTTTCTATAGAGTGGACAAAATCTATTTCATTATCAATAAAGCGCATGTCTCTAACATTTAATTTATCCCAAAACAGTCTTCCAATACATCTATTAGAGTTTCTCCACGCAACTTTAGCACCGTATATTAACTCATCTGTTGTATGTTTATAAGTGTTTGTTTCATTTATTTCATTGATTATTTGTTGGATTCTTTTCTTTGTTTCTTCGTTATCGATATTTAATTCTTGATGCATAGATTTAATAAAAGCAGTCGCTTTTTCCTGTAACATATTAACACCTCTATGTTCTAGTATAAGCGACTGCATATTTTTAACAATATTTGATTTATGACAATTTACCAATTTTTTATATCGTTTCGTTCACCTTTAAAATTTCCTGATTTTTTATGACGTTCAGATAGTACTTCTTTTACTTCTTCTATTGATACGCCTCTATCATGAAGTATGACAAATAGGTGATACAATACATCGGCCACCTCATTTTTAAGTTCTTCATTATCTTGTTTCATTGAAGCAATGACAACTTCAAATGATTCTTCGCCAAACTTTTTAGTGATTTTTTCAATACCTTCATTTAATAAATATTGTGTATAAGATTGAGAACGGTTTGATTGAACACTTTCTTGAATAGTTTCTTCTAAAGATTCTATAGAAAAAGGCTCATCGGTATTAAAGCAACTTTGCGAACCTGTGTGGCACGTCGGACCATCTGGGTTAACTTGAATTAAAAGTGTATCATCATCACAGTCTAAATTTATGTCTATCACATGTTGAATATGATTTGATGATTCACCTTTTTTCCAAAGGCGTTCTTTACTTCTTGAATAAAACCAACAAACTTTATCTTGAACTGTTAAATTAAAAGCTTCCTCATTCATATAGCCAAGCATCAACACTTGTCCTGTTTTATAATGTTGCAATATAGCTGGTAGTAATCCTTTAGAAAAATCTGGGGAAAGGTTATTCATCTCACGTCAACTCCTTCTTTTGCTAAATGAGATTTAACAGCTTGAACTGTCGTTTCTTTATCATGAAAAATACTTGCTGCTAAACCAGCTGATACATCAGTTTGTTTGAATAAATCTACAAAGTGTTGACTGTTTCCGCCACCACCTGAAGCGATGATAGGTATAGAAACATGTTTCTTAATCTCGCTAAGCAAAGTATGGTCAAAACCTTGTTTAACACCATCATAATCCATACTTGTGACTAATAGTTCACCTGCACCTAAAGATTCAACTTCTTCAACCCAATCTAACACACGTTTATTAGTTCTTTTCTTTCCACCATGTGTATAACAATACCAATCTTGTTTATCATCTTCCCATTTAGCATCAATAGCTATACAAATGCATTGCTTTCCAAATTTTTCACTTGCTTCTTTAATAAAAGATGGATTGTTAAGAGCGCTAGAATTTAGTGAAATTTTATCAGCGCCATGGTTAAGTAGCGATGATATATCATCTATAGTACTTATACCGCCACCGATTGTTAAAGGAATGAATAACTTAGATGCAGTTTCAGAAATAATATCTAACATCATTTGATGTCCATTTTCAGTTTTAGAAATATCTAAAAAGACAAGTTCATCTGCAGCTTCGTTATTATAGTATTCAGCTAACTCAACAGGGTTGCCGATATCTCTTAAACCTTTAAATTGAACGCCTTTAACGACACGCCCATCTTTTACGTCTAAGCATGGGATTATTCTTTTCTTTATCATGAAATGCCCTCCCAAAATGAATCTGTATTTGCTGCTTTTCCGACAATCGCTGCGTGAACATTTAATCTTTCTAGTTGTTCAATGTCTTGTTTGCTACGAATACCACCAGAAGCAATAATTGGTATATTAGTCGAGGTTACGAGACGCCCAGTGAGTTCAAAGTTAGGGCCTGATAATTTACCGTCTTTGGAAATGTCTGTATAAATAATGCCACCTAGTGGTAAGCCATCAATTTGCGTAATAAATTCAAATAAATTGATACCGGCATCGTCAATCCATCCATTTAATTTAATTTCTTCAACATAAGCATCAACAGATAAGTAAATTTTGCCAGGATATCTATGCGCAATTTCAGATAGCCAATTTATATCGCTTATACCTTTAGTACCTACAATAATGTATTCAATCCCTTTATCGAAATAGGCGTCTATCGTTTCAAGTGTTCGAATGCCACCGCCAACTTCTATAGGTAAATCTGTTAAATGTACGAGTTGTTCTATGTAGTCTGATTCAGTAGGTTGTTGATTTTTTGCACCAATTAAATCTATTACGTGAATTCTAGACACGCTTTTGAATTGTGAGTAAAATTTAATTGCTTCTTCAGCTGTTCTATTCATAGATTCTTTAGAGTCATATTTTCCTTCTGTAAGTCTTACATTTGTTGAATCAATTAAGTCAATTGCTGGCCAAATTTCAATCATGTAAAAAACCTTCCTTCAAAGCTTTGTCTAGTATTTTTAGTCCAAAATCACCGCTTTTTTCTGGGTGAAATTGTATACCGATAATATTTTCTTTTTGAACAATCGCTGTTATAGATTGACCATAATCGGCTGTCGCTACAATAGGTAAATCAGTTGTTACATGGTAAGAATGAATAAAGTAAACATCTTTATTTAGTAATGGATGAGTACTCTGTAAAGTGTTCCAACCTAAATGTGGAACAGGGTAGGGACTGCTAATAGGAACAACTTTGCCTTCTAGTAATCCTAGTCCTTTAGTTGAACCTTCTTCACTAAATTCAAATAACACTTGCATACCTAAGCAAATACCTATAATACGATGACTATCTTTAATGTCGTGAATTACACGATCAAGTCCACTTTTTTGAAGTTGCAACATCGCGTCTTTAAAATGCCCAACGCCTGGTAATATAACGTGAGTACTTGATTTAATCATTTTTTCATCTGATGTTAGTACAGCATCGTAACCTAAATTTAGCAATGCGCGTTCTATATTTTTAATATTACCTAAACCATAATCGATTATCGCAATCATTCGATCACACCTTTAGAAGAAGGGATACCTTCATAATCATTTGCACTTAAAGAAATCTTAAGACTTCTAGCAAAAGCTTTAAAGATACCTTCTATTTCGTGGTGTGTATTTCCTCCTCTTAATAAATCAATGTGGGTCGTAAGACGAGCATTAATGACAAGTCCTCTAAAAAATTCTTCAACAAGTTCAGTATCAAATGTACCAACTTTTTCTCTTGAGAATTCAGCATTGAAAGATAAATAAGGACGACCACTAATATCAGTTACAGCACGCGCTAATGTTTCATCCATCGGGATATAGAATGAACCATATCTTGCAAATGACTGCTTATCTTTAATAGCTTCAAGTAATAATTGTCCGATAACTATACCGATGTCTTCAACAGTATGGTGGTCATCTACGTAAGTATCTCCATCTACTTCTATGTTTAATGAGATACCACTGTGGAAGCTAAACAAAGTTAACATATGGTCTAAAAAACCTACACCGGTATTAATATTTGTTTCGGTATTTTCAAAAGATAATTCGATATCAATATTAGTTTCTTTAGTTGTTCTTTTCTTGCGATAAGTCATATGATTTCCTCCAGTCAATTACAATTTGTTCTAATTCATTCAATTGGTGTTCAGTAGCGATAGAATAACGTACAGTATGTGACATTCTATTGTCATCATAAAATCTAGGGAAGAATCCGTTACTGTAAATGTATTCTCCTAAATCATTTGCTAAGTCACCATACGTTAATACAAAGTTTGTCTTAGAAGGTATAACATGGATGATATCACTCACATGTTCTTCAAATATATCGCGCAATTGTATGCTTAAATTTCTCTGTCTGTTTATTAACGATTGAACCCGATCTGTATCATCAAATAAAGACTTAGCGATCTGTAAAGTAAGTGTATTTAAAGGATATGGATGAGCAATACTATTTAATTTTTGGATAGTCTTTTCAGTAGAAATGACAATTCCTACTCTTAAGCCTGCTAAAGCAAAAGCTTTACTCAAAGTTCTCATTTGAATGACATGGTCCTCTAAGTCAATTACATATGCATCACCAAAATCCAAATATGCTTCGTCAATTACAAAATATCCTCCGATTTCTTTCATAAGTTGAGAAATCTCGTTTAAAAATTGTTCAGGATACTGTATGCCTGAAGGATTGTGAGGGACACTCATTATGAAAAATGCTGGTTTAATGCGTCTAATTTCATTTAAGATTTTATATAAAGAAAACGTGAAATCAGGTTCTGCATCAACATAATAAATAGGTCGTTTAATTTGTTGAGCGTACGCAGTATACATAAAGAAATCTGGATTTAAAGTTAGAACAGGGCCTTCAGGTAGAGCAATCATACATTTTTGAATCCACTCATCGGAACCATTAGCTGCAGAAATCTGATTAGGAGATAATCCATAAAAGTTAGCATAAGATTCAAGAAATGCATCATACTCTTCATCTGGATAGAAATTAAATTCTGATGAAGCAATAATTTCTTTTAATTTTTCTGACTCCATAGCAGGTATGGGGCTTTCATTTTTATTAATCCTTATCATATATCAGTACTCCTTGTTGTTATTTAATCTGATTTCTAGAGATTTTTTATGTTGATATAAGCCTTCCTCATCAGCAATTTTAATCGCACTAGGTGCTATTTTTTGAAAAGCATGTTCATCTAAATGTATAACAGAATGGCTAGTTAAAAAGTCATTTACTGTTAAACCATTTGAGAATCTTGCTGTTTGGTCCGTAGGCAATACGTGACTTGGCCCAGCAGAATAATCTCCGATAGCTTCCGGTGAATATTGACCTAAGAACATTGCACCAACATATTTAACTTTGCCTATATATAAACTAGGATCAGTTGTTTGAATGGATAAATGTTCTGGAGCTATATAGTTAACGATATCAATAGTTTCGTTTGTGTCAACTGTATGAATAGGGTAGTGATAGTCAGAAATACTTTTTTCTATAATCTCTTTTCTTGGAGAAGCATCAATCGCTTTTTGTAAATTTTGGCTTACTTTAGTTAAAAATGATTTGTCTGTTGATATAAGAAAAGTTCTTGCTTTCTCGTCATGTTCTGCTTGAGCTAAGATGTCTTGAATGATGTAATCTACATTAGAATAATCGTCCGCAATAATGGCTATTTCACTAGGACCTGCGATTTGATCAATACCAACGACGCCATATAATAATTGTTTGCTTAAAGATACAAATTGATTACCAGGACCTACTATTTTGTCGACTTTTGGAATTGTTTCAGTTCCGTAAGCTAAAGCAGCTATACTTTGTGCACCACCAACTTGGAAGACGCGATTTACGCCAGCAATATAACATGCAGCAAGAATAGCTGAATTAATACCATCTTTTTGAGGTGGTGTTACGACTGTAATTTCTTTAACATCTGCAACTTTTGCTAATGTTGCAGTCATCAATACAGTAGAAGGGTAACTTGCTTTTCCACCGGGTACATAAATGCCGACTTTTTCAATAGGATGATAAAGTTGGTATGTTTGACCAGTTGTGACATTTTCATGTTTGATTTTCTGTTGAAATGTTTTAATGTTCTCGTGACTATTCATTAATGCTTGTTTTAATTCTTCAGAAATTAAATTAATGCTATTTTCTATTTCTTGTTTAGAAACTTCTAAATTTTCTAGTTTAACATTGTCGAATTTCTCATTATATTTAAATAATGCATTATCTTTATTTTCTTTAACATCGTTAATTATATTTTTTACATTTTCAGTATGACTAGCTTCAGTGATACAATCTTGTTCAAATTTTTGTTTGAATTCAGTTTTAGATAGCATTAATAGACACTCCAATCTCTTTAATAAAGGATTCTATGCTTTTGGACTTACTAAAGAACGCATGTTTATTGGTTATTAATTTTGCATTAATATCTCCTATAGACTCCTTTTCTTCTAATCCGTTAGATTTAAGGGTGGTACCTGTTTGGACTATATCTACTATAGCGTCTACCATATTAACGACTGCAGCTAATTCTACAGACCCGGACAATGGTATGATGGATACATCTTGTCCTTTTTCTTTAAAATATGCTTTTGTTGTTTTAACGTATGTTGTAGCAATTTTTTTATATTCCGTTACTTCTGGTTTGCTTGCAACAGCAAAATGACAATATCCAAACGGTAAATCGACCAAGTTATTTACATTTAAGTTCTCTTTTTCATCTAAAATATCACTACCTGTAATACCAATATCTGCAATACCTTGTTCTACGTACGTTGAAACATCTTGACCTTTTACTAAGATAAATCTAACGTCCTCACTTTGAATTTGTAATTTTCTCTCTCTATTATTTAATGCTTCTACCCATTTACTGTTTCCGTTTGAATCAATAAACTTTATGAAGTCTTTTAATAAACGACCTTTACTTAATGCAACTGTTAACATAAGAACCTCCTAATTTAATTGGATACCAAAGCCAAATCCTTCTAAAGTGCCATTATAATGACCGCCTGAAGCGATTGGATTTCCATTTTCGTTTTGATAAAGTTGAATAAAACTTCCCACGTAATAAGATTTTGGAGGCATTGTTGTAATATCTAAATGTACGTGTTGAACACCAGATTCTTTAAGTGCCTTTTTCCAAAATTGTAGAGACTGATAAGTAGGGTGGTTAACATCAGCAAAAGTTGTTAGAAATTCTAATTGTTTATGTGTTGGTGTCTTTAAAAGTTTTACGACAGGATGTTCTTGTGTTAATAATTTTGATATTTTCGAAATGTTACGTTCGCTTATTGCCTGATACAATTCATCTGTATGTTCTTCTGAAGAAAGCAATAAATCGAATAATTGATAATGACCGATTACAGCAAAATCAATATTTAAATCTAGTTTAGTATGAATAAAATCGTAGATATATTGATAACATTGAAGCATGTCTTGTCTAGTCGGGTTAAAAATTTCGATACCTAGGTTTGTGTGAATATGTTCATTCACTGCGATAGGTCCTGCATAAGTAACACGAGATGCTTTCAGTTGATATTCACGGCTATAATGTTGTATTTGATCTGTCCAATCATTTCTTAAACTATAGAATGAATCACCATTTTTCCAAATACTGCGTGTATCTAAACTATCTAAATCATCTTGTGTTAGTTGTTTCCATTGGAGTTTTTCAATAAAACTCATATCGATTACTTCGAAATTTCTTTCATTAAAATAGTTTAAAAAAGCTAATTCTTTCTCTTTGTTTGAAATAACATCTTCTTTATAACGTACATAATCCATATTATTAACCTCGCTTTTACTCTCTACCAAACTAAAGTGTTTTTTAATTTATAGAGAATACTATAACACGGTTAATTTAACTTATCAATTGAAAGTTCTGAAAATTTGTATAGTTTAAACAATTAAAAAAATAGTCCGGGTCAATTTTTATGTCCCGGACTCTAATATAGAAATTTTATGATTGTGCTGTTTCAGTTGGTGTTTTATGAAATAGTAATAAAATGAACACGATAAATATAAATGAAGCAACCATTGTAAAGAAGACAGTACCATTTGATATTTCAATAATTGCGCCACCTAGCATCGGTCCGATAATACTACCAACACTAAACGACATAGCAATCATTAAATTCCCGGCAGGTAAGTTGTGTCGTGGTGTTAAGTCTGTCATAAAGCTGACACCTAAACCATAAAATGATCCAGTGAATAATCCGGCTGTAAGGAATAGAGCAATCATAATAAATGGTGTCGTTGGTAAGAAGTCGCCCAATAGGAATATAACACTGCCTATTAAGGTTAACCCTGTTAATACTTTTTTACGTCCATGCAAATCACTGAACATACCAATTGGTACTTGGAATAATATTGCTCCAAGGCTAAATGCAGGTAATATTAATGTGATACTTGTTACATCTAAACCATTTCTTAAACCGTATACTGGGAAGTTACTGTGTAAACCAGCTTCAAATAACCCGTATAATAATGGAAACATAAATGCAATCCAAGAAGTTTTGATTACATCACCGAAGTTTTTCAATGTATTAATCATGCTAATAGGGCGAACATTTGATGACGGAAATTCATTGTGTATTAATAAAACTAAAGAAATTGTAATAATGGATAGAATTGCAGATAAGATAAATGGTAATGTTTCTGAAACATCTACGAGCTTAGCCAGTAGAGGTCCGAGCATAAACCCAGCAGAAAAACTAAAACCATATACAGAAATGGTTCTACCTAATTTTTCTTTAGGTGTGATATGAGTTAACCATGTTTGTGTACTGAAATGTAACATATTATCGCCAATACCTATTAAAAGTCTTAAAATAAACCAAATGGATAAGGTTTTTAAAACAGGGAATAAGAGTAAGGATAATGCGACTATAGCGCCACCTATTAAAATTATATATTTAAATCCACTGCGACGTACAAGACCTTCAATAAAGAATGAAGATAGAAATACACCAATATATAAAGATGTTGCATGTAATCCATTTAAAGAACTAGAGACACCGCTTCTTTCAAATATGACTGATATTAATGGTAAAAGCATCCCTTGTGAGAAACCAGAAACAGCAACAATGATTGAGAGTATAATAAATAATTTTTTAAATGATGAATTTTTCATTTCGTAGCCCCCCACGTATTTATTTGACATCTTTAGTATTTTATCACAGAGATAAATCACTTTATATGAAGAAATTAAAATAATTTCAAATTCTAAAATTAATTATCAAAAGTATGATAAAATAATATAAAATTACATAATCTGAGGAGTATCTAACAATGTATATATATGAAGACGATAGTTTAATGTTACACACGGATTTATATCAAATAAATATGGGAGAGACTTATTGGGGCGATGGCATTCACGAACGTACAGCAGTATTTGATTTATATTTTAGAAGTATGCCTTTTAATAGTGGTTATGCTATTTTTAGTGGTTTAGAAAGAATAGTTCAATTTATTGAGAATCTTAAATTTACAGAAACTGATATTGAATACTTAAGAGAAGTAGGCTATAAAGATGATTATTTAGCTTATTTAAAAGAATTACGTTTTACTGGTAACATTCGTGCAATGAGAGAAGGAGAGCTTTGTTTTAATAATGAACCATTAATTAGAGTGGAGGCGCCTTTAATACAAGCGCAATTAATCGAAACAGCCTTATTAAATATAGTGAATTTCCAAACTTTAATTGCTACTAAAGCAAGTAGGATTAAGCAGGTAGTGCATGATGAAATCGTTATGGAGTTTGGCACAAGACGCGCACAAGAGATGGATGCTGCAATTTGGGGAGCTAGAGCTGCTGTTATTGGTGGTTTTGATTCAACTAGTAATGTGAGAGCTGGTAAATTATTTGGTATTCCTATTTCTGGAACACATGCCCACTCAATGGTACAAACATATGATGATGAATATGTAGCATTTAAGAAATACGCTCAAAGACATAAAAATTGCGTTTTCTTAGTAGATACATTCCATACACTAAAATCGGGTGTACCAAATGCTATTAAAGTGGCTAAAGAACTAGGCGATAAAATAAACTTTATTGGAATTCGTTTAGATTCTGGAGACATCGCTTATTTATCTAAAGAAGCAAGAAGAATGTTAGACGAAGCTGGTTTTGAAGATGCTAAAATATTTGCGTCTAACGATTTAGATGAAGAAACAATTACAAGCTTGAAAGCGCAAGGTGCAAAAGTAACTGCTTGGGGTGTTGGCACAAAATTAATCACAGCTTATGATCAACCAGCTCTTGGTGCTGTTTATAAATTAGTAGCTATTGAAGATGAGAATGGTGAATTATCAGACAGAATTAAAATTTCAAATAATGCTGAAAAAGTTACAACTCCTGGTAAGAAAAATGTTTATAGAATTATAAATACGAAAACAAATAAATCTGAAGGTGACTATATTACTTTAGAAGAAGAAGATCCGAATAAAGAAGAAAAATTAAAAATGTTCCATCCAGTTCATACTTATAAAATGAAATATATTAAAAACTTTAAAGCAATCGATTTACACCATGATATTTTTAAAGATGGAGAACTAGTCTATAAATTACCTGAAATTGAAGAAATTAAGGAATTTGCATTCAATAATCTAGAAATATTATGGGAAGAAAATAAGCGTTACTTGAACCCTGAAGAGTATCCAGTGGACTTAAGTAAAACTTGTTGGGATAATAAGAATAAGAAAATCTTTGAAGTTGCTGAAAGAGTAGCAGACGATATAAAGGAAGTGGATGAATGATGAGAGATTTACAATCAATCATAATTAAAGAAATGAACGTAAAACCGACGATAGATCCAGAACAAGAATTTATAGAAATTAAAAACTTTTTAAAGTCATATATAAAAGCGCATAGCTTTATTAAATCACTTGTTTTAGGTATTTCTGGTGGACAAGATTCTACATTGCTTGGGAAAATTGCACAAATTACAGTAGATGAATTAAATGAAGAAGAAGGCGCTGAGTACGAATTTATAGCTGTAAGACTACCATACGGTGAACAATTTGATGAACAAGATACGCAAGATGCGTTAGATTTTATTAACCCGACGAAACGTGTAACAGTTAATATTAAACCTGCAGTGACAGCAAGCATTAAAAGCTTAAATGAAGCGGGCGTTGAATTGACGGATTTCCAAAAAGGAAATGAAAAAGCAAGAGAACGTATGAAAGTACAGTATTCAATTGCATCTGCAAACAGTGGTTTAGTATTAGGTACTGACCACGGGGCTGAAAACATTACAGGTTTCTTTACTAAATTTGGCGATGGTGCGTGTGATGTAGCTCCATTATTTGGTTTGAACAAAAGGCAAGGTAAAGCAATTTTAAAATATTTAGGTGGACCAGATCATCTTATTAATAAAATACCAACTGCTGATTTAGAAGAAGACAAACCAGCTTTACCAGACGAAGTAGCACTCGGTGTAACATACGATGCGATAGATGATTTCTTAGAAGGTAAGAAAATTGATGAAAAAGATCAAGAAATCATTCAAAATCATTATGTAAGAAACGCTCATAAAAGAGAAATGCCTTATACTAGATACACTTGGCCAAAATAAAGCGTGACTTTTGTTAATTACGTTGATAAAATGATTCCAGTATTTTGAAAAATGGAGGGTTTAAATGTCAGCTATATTAGATAATCCATGGTTGATGGTACTATCAATATTTATTATTAATATTATTTATGTATCATGCTTAACTATGAGAACCATTTTGACATTAAAGGGATATCGATATGTAGCTGCTGCAGTAAGTGTACTAGAGGTAGTTGTTTATGTTATTGGATTAGGTTTAGTAATTAATAGTTTAGATCAAATTCAAAACATTTTAGCTTATGCGTTAGGATTTGCAGCGGGTATTATTGTTGGTATGAAGATTGAAGAAAAAATAGCTTTAGGATATATTGTAGTTAACGTTACAACTGCAGAATATGAAACAGATTTACCGAGAAAGTTAAGAGATTTAGGATATGGTGTAACGCATTACGTTGCCAAAGGAAGAGACGGCGATCGATTAGTAATGCAAATATTAACACCAAGAAGATTTGAATTAAAACTGATGGACACAATTAAACAGTTAGATTCAAAAGCTTTCGTAATAGCATACGAACCTAAAAATATTCATGGTGGCTTCTGGGTTAAAGGCGTACGAAGTAAAAAATTAAAGGCGTATGATACAGATGAAGTTTAAAGTAGAAGACAATGAAACAATCGAAATGTGCCTTAAACGTATGAGAGAACAAGGATACACACCTGTAAAAAGATTCGAAAAACCTGTATTTATAGAAAATAAAGAGGGCGAATATGAAGTGCTAAAACAAGAAATCCAATTTGTCGGTAAAAAAATAAAAGATTAATTAAAACTTAGGTTTAAATTGAGCATTATACTCCTATCAAAGTAGATACTTAAAAAGTAAAACTTTGATAGGAGTTTTTTATGTTTTTATAGTATTTAGCTTTTAATTTTGATAAGCACTGTTACAATGTATAATGTATTTAAAAATATATTTCTTGCACTAATTCACGAACTATATTTATATTTTTATAAATAATGTACGTATTGTGTGATGTTTGTTATACTGTAAGTGACTAATATATGATAGGAGAATTTATCAATGATTGAACGTTATTCTAGAGAAGAAATGACTAATATTTGGTCTGAACAAAATCGTTTTGAGGCTTGGTTAGAAGTAGAAATACTTGCTTGTGAAGCATGGAGCAAGCTCGGACATATTCCAGAAGAAGATGTAAAGTTAATTAGAGAAAATGCTAAAGTCGATGTAGACCGAGCAAAAGAGATCGAACAAGAAACAAGACATGATGTTGTAGCATTTACACGACAAGTTTCAGAAACATTAGGAGAAGAACGTAAGTGGGTACATTACGGTTTAACTTCAACTGACGTAGTAGATACGGCATTAAGTTATGTTGTTAAACAGGCAAATGAAATCATTGAAAAAGATTTAGAAAGATTTTTAGAAGTTTTAAAAAATAAAGCTATTGAACATAAAACAACTTTAATGATGGGTAGAACACATGGTGTACATGCAGAACCAACTACATTTGGTATCAAAATGGCATTATGGTATACGGAAATGAAACGTAACTTAGAAAGATTTAAACGTGTACGTGAAGAAATTGAAGTTGGTAAAATGAGTGGAGCTGTTGGTACATTCGCTAACATCCCGCCTGAAATCGAAGAACATGTATGTAAAGAACTTGGGTTAGATTGTGCACCGGTTTCAACTCAAACATTACAACGTGATCGACACGCTTACTACATTGCGACATTAGGCTTAATCGCAACTTCTATAGAAAAATTCGCTGTTGAAGTTCGTGGATTACAAAAAACTGAAACAAGAGAAGTTGAAGAAGCATTTGCAAAAGGACAAAAAGGGTCATCAGCTATGCCTCATAAACGTAATCCAATTGGATCAGAAAACGTTACTGGTTTAGCACGAGTTATTCGTGGTTATATCACTACCGCTTATGAAAACGTTCCTTTATGGCATGAAAGAGATATTTCACATTCTTCAGCAGAGCGTATTATGTTACCAGATGTAACAATAGCTTTAGATTACGCTTTAAATAGATTTACAAATATTATAGATAGATTAACAGTATATCCTGAAAATATGAAAAAAAATATAGACAAAACATTTGGCCTTATATACTCTCAACGTGTTATGCTAACATTAATCAATAAAGGTATGGTTAGAGAAGAAGCTTATGATATCGTTCAACCAAAAGCGATGGAATCTTGGGAAACTCAAACACCATTTAGAACATTAGTTGAACAAGACAGTAGAATTACTGAATTATTGGACGCTAAAGAATTAGATGAATGCTTCGATGAAAATCATCATTTAAACCAAGTAGATACAATATTCAAGAGAGCTGGAATCGAATAAAATAGTTTATGCTGTACTTTAATAGAGTAATGCATTAAAATGCAATTAATGAACTTATTAAACAGGGGTTGATTTTTTGCAAATTGAAAAATTACGAGGTCAAGCACTAAACGAACTATTTGATGCTATTTTAACGCTCGAAACTAGAGAAGAATGTTATCAATTTTTTGATGACTTATGTACAGTTAATGAAATACAATCATTATCTCAACGACTTCAAGTTGCTAAGATGATTAAACAAGGCAACACATATGCACATATTGAAAAAGAATCAGGTGCATCGACAGCTACTATTTCACGTGTTAAACGTTCTTTGCAATGGGGCAATGATGCTTACACGATGATTTTAGAAAGAATGAACATAGAATTCGAAAAATAGATAATAGAGTCTGAGATACATATCTCTCACTCAAAATACAGGCTGAGACATTTAATTATGTCTCAGCCTTATTCATTATATTTAATTTTGATAAATTATATGAAAAGCTATATAATTATTAAACTAGGTTAATTAGGGAGCGTTTATAATGAAGAAGTTATTTACAGCACTTGCTGTTGCTACACTTTTATTAAGTGCATGTGGTATACAGCAAAATACAGAAGATAATCAGTCAGAAGAGAATAAGTCTAACAATGAATCGAAACAAAATGAAAACAACAAGCAAAAAGAAAATGAAAAACAAGATGAAAAAGATAAACATAAAGTTACTAAGAAAAATGGTGTAACTTATGTTGACGGTCATGTTTTTGTAAATAAAAAAATTGATTTACCTAAAGATTATGCGCCTGGTGAAAATGCTACTGCAAGAAATCAATTGAACAAATTAATTCAAGATGCAAGAAATCAAGATTTAGATTTAGTGTTTAGAAGTGGTTATCGTTCTTATGAGAGCCAAGAACAGTTATATAAAGATTATGTAGCAAGAGATGGAGAAGAAGCTGCAAACCAGTATAGCGCAACACCTGGTAACTCAGAACATCAAACAGGTCTCGCTTTTGACGTAGGTTCTGATACAGCTACAGATGATTTTAGATCTTCTTTCGGTGATACTGATGAAGGTAAATGGATGGAAAAACATGCACATGAATATGGGTTTATTATTAGATATTTAGAAGGTAAAGAAGATATTACCGGATATCAATATGAACCATGGCACTTAAGATATGTTGGAAAAGATTTAGCACAGAAGATTCATCAAAAAAATGTAACATTAGAAGAGTATTTTGATTATGGATATTAATTTTATTAAATGCTAAAAACAATAAGCGAATTTTTACGATTATGAGGAGCGTATTATTCGCTTCTTTTTTGTTTGAAATCGTCTATTTCATTTCGGAATTCAATCACAAAAATGCTATAATTAATCTTATGATAATTAAAGGAGATTGAGTATGTACGATATTAAATTGTGGCGACATGTGTTTAAATTAGATCCTGCTAAATCCATAACAGACGATGATTTAATGAAAGTTTGTGAATCAGGAACAGATGCCATCATAATTGGTGGTACAGATAACGTGACAGAAGACAATATACTGAATTTGATGAGTCGTGTTAGACGTTATCCTTTACCTTGTGCATTAGAAATTTCGAATATTGAAAGTGTTGTACCAGGGTTCGATTTCTACTTTGTTCCAAGTGTCTTAAACAGTGATGAAGTTAAATATCATAACGGTATTTTACATGAAGCGGTGAAAGAATATGGATACATGATGGATTTCGATGAAATATTTTTAGAAGGTTACGTTGTTATGAATGAAGAAAGTAAGGTAGCAAAGTTAACTAAAGCTAATACTCAATTGGATGTTGAGGATTTAATAAGTTATGCACGTATGGTCGATAAATTATATCATTTACCAATTTTTTATTTAGAATATAGTGGTAAGTATGGCAACGTAGAAGAAGTAAAAGCTATTAAAGAACATTTAGAGCAAGCACAACTTTTCTACGGTGGCGGTATCAATGATTTGAATAGTGCTCAAGAAATGGCAGAGTACGCAGATACAATAGTAGTTGGTAACATCATATATGATAATTTAAAAAAAGCTTTACAAACTGTAAAAGTAAAACAATAAAGGAAGGTTTTTATGAACGCATTGTTAGATAGAATGAATGACGAACAAAAACAAGCAGTCAAAACGACTCAAGGCCCATTATTAATCATGGCAGGTGCTGGTAGTGGTAAGACTAGAGTGTTGACGCATAGAATAGCATATTTACTTGATGAAAAAGATGTATCGCCATATAACGTATTGGCTATAACGTTTACAAATAAAGCAGCTAAAGAAATGAAAGAAAGAATCAGTCATCTCGTTGGTCCTGAGGCTGAAAGTATTTGGATATCAACATTCCATTCAATGTGTGTAAGAATCTTAAGACGTGACATTGATCGAATTGGAATCGAAAGAAATTTCACAATTATTGATCCAACTGACCAAAAGTCAGTTATAAAAGAAGTATTAAAAAAAGAAAATATAGATAGTAAAAAATATGAACCAAGAATGTTTATTGGTGCTATTTCTAATTTAAAAAACGAATTAAAGACAGCTGAAGATGTAGAAAAAGAAGCGAATGATTTTTATGCTTCAATGGTCGCACGAGTATATAAAGGCTATCAAGAAAAATTATTAAGAAATCATGCTTTAGATTTTGATGATTTAATTATGTATACGATTCAGTTATTTAATCGCGTACCAGAAGTATTGGAATATTACCAAAATAAATTCCAATATATTCATGTAGACGAATATCAAGATACAAACAAAGCGCAATATACACTTGTACAATTATTAGCAAATAAGTTTCAAAATATATGTGTGGTAGGTGACTCTGACCAATCTATATATGGTTGGCGTGGTGCTGATATTAAAAATATTTTATCTTTTGAAGAGGATTATCCAAACGCACAAACTATTTATTTAGAACGAAATTACCGTTCAACTAAAACTATTTTAACTGCAGCCAACGAAGTCATCAGAAACAACTCAGAGAGAAAACCGAAAGCTTTATGGACTGACAATACTTCAGGTGGAAAAATTCAGTATTATGAAGCGACAACTGAACGTGACGAAGCAGAATATGTTATTCGTCAAATATTAAAGAAAAAGCAAGAAGGGTATAATAATCAAGATATCGCGATTTTATATCGAACAAACGCACAATCCCGTGTGCTTGAAGAAACATTTTTAAAATCCAACATTCCTTATACTATGGTAGGCGGCACAAAGTTCTATGACCGTAAAGAAATTAAAGATATTTTAAGTTATTTACGTTTAGTTTCAAATAGTAATGATGATATTAGTTTTGAGCGTATTATAAACATACCAAAACGAGGCATTGGTCCTTCTTCTGTTCAAAAAATTGCACAATATGCTTCTATAAATAATTTAAGTTATTTTGATGCATTAGGAGAAGTAGACTTTATTGGTTTATCTAAAAAAGTCACTCAAGAAGGTGCAGATTTTTATGAGATGATGAATAACTTTATGCAGCAGCAAGAATTTTTATCTATAACAGAATTAGTTGAACAAATTTTAGATAAATCTGGTTATAGAAAAATGCTTGAAAATGAACAAACTTTAGAATCTCAAAGTAGACTAGAGAACATCGATGAATTCTTATCAGTACCTAGAGACTATGAAAAGAACACACCAGTTGAAGAACAATCTTTAATGAATTTCTTAACAGACTTATCATTAGTTGCAGACTTAGATGACGCTGATTTAGAAGCGGGTGTTACTTTAATGACAATGCACTCAGCCAAAGGTTTAGAGTTTAAAATAGTGTTTATAGTGGGTATGGAAGAAAGTATTTTCCCTCACTTCAGAAGTTTACAATCTGGAGAAGAACATGAAATGGAGGAAGAACGACGCATAGCATATGTAGCTATTACACGTGCTGAAGAACAATTACATGTGTCTCATGCAACGACTAGAAGTTTATTTGGTAGATCTCAAGCTAATATGAAATCTAGATTCTTAAAAGAAATCCCAGAAGATTTATTAGACGGCGTTAAACCAAAAACTTCATTTAAATCTAAACAAACAGCAGCGCCTAAACGTGGTTTTGCGAGAAGAGTTAATAATAATCAAAATTCTAATACTACTTGGAATGTAGGAGATAAAGTAACGCACAAATCATGGGGCGAAGGAATGGTTAGTGCAGTAAATGATAAGAACGGTTCAGTTGAATTAGATATTATATTCCAAAAAGAAGGACCAAAGAGATTACTGGCACAGTTTGCACCAATTGAGAAAAAAGGAGAATAAATATGGAAGAATTAAAATCAAGAGTTGATGAACTTCACCACTTATTGCATAAATTTAATTATGAATACCATGTATTAGATAATCCATCTGTTCCTGATAGTGAATATGATAAATTACTACATGAATTGATCTCAATTGAGGAAGAACATCCAGAACTTAAAACAAGTGATTCGCCAACTGTAAGAGTTGGTGGACCACCTTTATCTCAATTCGAAAAAATTAATCACGATACACCGATGTTATCTTTAGGTAATGCTTTTAACGAAGAAGACCTTAGAAAATTTGACCAGCGTGTAAGAGATAAAGTAAGTAATATAAAATATACTTGTGAGCTTAAAATTGATGGACTAGCAGTATCTCTAAAATATGATAATGGGCGTTTTGTGCAAGGTTTAACAAGAGGTGATGGTACTACTGGTGAGAACATTACTGAAAACTTAAAAACAATTCACGCAATACCTTTAAAAATTAAAGAACCTCTTTCTATTGAAGTGCGTGGAGAAGCATATATGCCTAGAAGTTCTTTCCTTTCTTTAAATGAGCAAAAAGAAAAGAATGGAGAACAACTATTTGCAAACCCTCGTAATGCGGCTGCAGGATCATTGCGACAATTAGACTCTAAGCTAACTGCTAAGAGAAAGTTAGATATTTTCTTATATAGTGTGAATGATTTAACAGAAATTGAAGCGAGCAGTCAATCAGAAGCGTTAAACAACTTAGATGAACTCGGTTTTAAAACGAATAAAGAAAGAGAAACATTTGATGATATTGAAGGTGTATTATCATTTATTGAAAAATGGACAGAAAAAAGAAACCAATTGCCTTATGATATAGATGGCATTGTTATAAAAGTAGATGACTTAAGTCAGCAAGAAGAGCTAGGATTTACTCAAAAATCACCAAGATGGGCAATTGCTTATAAATTCCCGGCAGAAGAAGTTTTAACAACATTGTTAGATATTGAATTAAGTATAGGTAGAACAGGTGTAGTAACACCAACTGCTATATTAGAACCAGTTAGAGTAGCTGGAACGACTGTCTCTAGAGCATCATTACATAATGAAGATTTAATCCATGAAAAAGATATTAGAATAGGCGACAAAGTCGTTATTAAAAAAGCAGGAGACATCATACCTGAGGTTATACGTAGTATAGTAGAAAGTAGAGCAGAAGATAGCGAAGTTTATCACATGCCAACACATTGTCCTAGTTGTGATCATGAGCTTGTCAGAATCGAAGGAGAAGTTGCTCTACGTTGTATTAATCCTAAATGTCCAGCTCAACTTGTCGAAGGGATCATTCACTTTGTATCAAGACAAGCTATGAACATAGATGGTTTAGGCGAAAAAATTATCGAACAATTATACACGCACGATAAGATTAAAGACGTAGGCGACTTATACTATTTAACAAAAGAAGATTTATTACCGTTAGAAAGAATGGGCGAGAAAAAAGTTCAAAATTTATTAACGGCAATCGAAGCATCTAAAGAAAAATCATTAGAACATCTGTTATTCGGATTAGGTGTTAGACATCTTGGTATTAAAGCAAGTGGAGTGATTGCTGAAAAGTTTGAGACGATTGATCGATTATTCGAAGCACAAATTGATGACTTAACTGAAATTCCTGATGTTGGTCATAAAATGGCTCAATCTTTAGTAACATATATGGAAAATGAAGACATACAAGTTTTAATTGAAAAATTAAAAAAGAAAAATGTTAATATGACATATACAGGTGTTAAACAATCCGAAATAGAAGGTCATCCAGATTTTAGTGGAAAAACATTTGTCTTAACTGGTAAAATGACAGAGATGACACGACCAGAAGCTACTAATATATTACAATCATATGGAGCTAAAGTAACAAATAGTGTTACTAAAAACACAGATGTTGTAATAGCTGGTGAAGAAGCAGGTTCTAAACTCGAAAAAGCAGAAAAATTAAATATCGAAGTTTGGTCAGAACAAGACTGGTTGGATAAATATCGTAATATCAATGAATAGAGGTTAATGATATGAAAAAAGGGTTACTAATATTAGCATCTGTTATGTTACTTACAGCATGCTCATCTGATACAACTCAAAAAGATAACCAAAACAAATCTGAAAAAGATAAAGAACAAACAAAACAGATTTCTACTGGTATGCAAATCTCAAATGATTATTATCGTACTTTATTACCATTTAAAATAAGTGCTGCTAGAGGATTAACACAAGATAATATGGTATCTAGTTATAATAGCGAAGCATTTGAAAGTGGCTTGTTAGACATTAGTAAACAAACATTTTCACCTGATGAATATTTGTACCGTGATGGTCAATATCTTGAAAAAGATACAGTTAGAGCTTATTTAGCGCCTAAATATACTAAAGATGAAATAAAGAATATGAGTGCTGAAGAAAAGGAAGAAAAACAAGCTGGTGAAAATTTAGGTCTGAACCCAAGTCATAAAGGCGAAACAGACCCTGAAAAAATAGCTGAGAATTCTCCTACATACTTATCTCATATTATTGAGCAAGATTACTTTACCGAAAGTGATGCTAAGAAACAAAAGATCTCAGGTATGACGATCGGTTTAGCAATGAACAGTGAGCATATATATCAAAAAGAAGAATATGGTGAAACATATACTAAAAAGTTAGATGAAAAAGAAGCAGAGAAACAAGGTAAAGAAATGGCGGAAGAAATCTTATCTCGATTACGTGTAAGAGATGATATAAAAAATATCCCGATTAATTTTGCTATATTCATTCAATCAGGTGAAGGTGATATTAAACCTGGTAAGTTTGTAACATATGGAACAAGTGAAGGCGGTGAAAGGTCAGTTAAAAGCTGGGAAAATATGAATGAAAAACATGTCACGATTCCATCATCAGAAGCAGCTGATTTAGACAAAAATTTAAATTCTAATTTCGAACAATTTAACCAGGACTTACAAAAATATTTCCCTAATTTTACACAATCAGTAGGTACAGGTAAGTTTGAAGATGATAAATTAACAGAGCTTGAAATTAAAATTCCACTAGATTATTATGGCAAAGCCGAAGTTATAGGTGTGACGCAATATGTCGCAGATTTATCTGAGAAGTACTTTAAAGGTATAGATGATATTGAAATTTCAATAATTGATGGGGAAGAACCACAGTCTTTAATTACTAAAACAAAAGATGATAAAGAACCAGAAATTCATATTTACAAATAAATAAGAGCTTAAAATAATTCTCCTAATCCGTTAATTTTTAAATAGCAGATTAGGAGAATTTTTAATATAGGAGTGGGGTAGAAATCTCGTTATTGCCAAGATTATGGAGAAAAGGGAGCAAGGCTACCATTATTGACACGTTTGGTGAGAAAAGGCAATAAGACTCCTAAAAATTGCAAGACGTAGCCCACGTGCAACATAATGTCCTCGAATGTTGCAAGACGCGACCCACGTGCAACATAGCGTCTCCAGTTTACCACTATCAATACATAATAAAGCTCCCAATCCATCGGATCGGGAGCTTTACTCTGACTACAAATATTATAATCTATAATCATTTATTTTATTTTTCATCTAAAATACGATTCATTTTATCTAGATTATCAATAACGTGTTTTTCTGGTTTTTTCGTAAATGAACTTACAACTGTTGTTACAACAACGTTAGTTAAGAAACCAGGGATAATTTCATAAAGTTCGAAAATACCTCCGTGTCCTTTCATCATAATCCAGAATAATACTACGATAGATGATGTTACCATACCTGCGATAGCGCCATTTTTACTTAAGCCTTTCCAGTATAATGACATTAATACTAGAGGTCCGAATGCTGCACCGAAACCAGCCCAAGCATTACCTACTAAGTTTAAAATAGTATCGTTTGGCGTCCATGCTAACATCATAGCAACGATTGCTACAAGTAATACTGCAAAACGTCCTATTAATACAAATTCTTTATCTCTATCTGCTTCTTTACCTCTTTTTCTAGTTATAATCTTATAGAAGTCTTGAGTTAAAGCACTTGATGTAACAAGTAATTGAGATGAAATTGTACTCATGATAGCAGCTAATATAGCAGCTAAGAAGAACCCACCAACTAATGGATGGAACAATACTTGACTCATTAAAATAAAGATTGTTTCTGGGTTATCAATTGTTTGAGTTGTATCATGAATGTACGCAATACCAGTTAAACCAACTAAACAAGCACCAATTAATGAAATAGCCATCCAGCCAATGCCGAAACGTCTAGCTTTTGGTAAAAGTTTATGAGATTTAATTGACATGAAACGAACGATTATGTGAGGTTGACCAAAGTAACCTAAGCCCCATGCTATTAAACCAATGATACTAATTGCTGAAGTACCTTTAAACAAATCAAGGTTTGTAGGTTTTACTTCTGCAACTGTGTTAAATGTATCAAAACCATTTAGCGTTATTAGTGCTGCAATAGGGACCATAACCATCGCTATTAACATAATGACACCTTGGAAGAAGTCTGTTAAAGAAACAGCTAAGTATCCTCCAAAGAAAGTATATATTACAACGATACCCATTGTTAAAATAGCTCCAAGTCTATAATCTAAACCGAATGCACTTTCAAATAGTGTACCACCAGAAACCATACCTACTGATGTATACAATGTAAAGAATACTACTATAATAATACCTGAAATAACTTTTAATACATGTGTATTGTCTGCTACGCGTTTTTCAAAGAAATCTGGAATTGTAATCGCGTTTCCTGTGTGTTCTGTATAAACACGTAATTTTGGTGCGACTAATATGTAATTTAACCAAGCACCTACTGTTAAACCGATAGCTAACCATGTTGCTGATAGACCAATGCTATAAACTTCTCCCGGAAGCCCCATAATCATCCAACCACTCATATCGGATGCACCAGCGGATAAAGCTGTTACGTAAGGACCTATACTACGGCCACCTAACATGTACTCATCTAAATTGCTTGTAGATTGTTTATATGCATAATAACCAATCGCTAATAGTACAACAAAATAGACTATAATCATGAAGTAAGTCTGCCAGCCTGAAACAACTCCAGCACTAACGTCAATTTGTCCTAAAATAAACATTTTCCCGCTCCTTTATATTTTTTATATATTTTAAAGTTGCACGTTGCCCATTATACACAATTGAAATAATATTCAAAGGGTAAAAAGTAACCAAAGTGTATATTTAGCTTACCATGTTTTGATTTTCATGTCACAAATTGTACACAATTCGAATAAAAGTAAAATATGCTGACGCCTGTGTTTATGTAGGGTATAGCGAATTTTTAAAATTCAGCCAAAACTTAAAAGTTTGACTAATTAAAATATTAAAAATTTCTTATTAATTTTTTAGAATTTTAACCATTTCATCAAAATTATTTACTGTTTTTTCCTCTGGAGGATTTGTGAATAGGCTTACAATGATTGTTAAAATCATACTCATTATAAAACCAGGAATAATTTCATAAAATTCAAAAATACCGCCGTGTTCTTTCATTAATATCCAAAATATTACAATTAGTGAACCACTTACTATCCCAGCTATAGCTCCGTATTTAGTAAGGCGTTTCCAATATAACGATAATAGTACAAGGGGACCAAATGCCGCTCCAAAGTCAGCCCAAGCATTTCCCACTAAATTGAGTATTGTATCGTTTGGATGCCAAGCAATATACATTGCGATTAAGGATACGATTAATACTGAAATACGTCCGACGAGAACGAACTCTTTTTCGTGTTCTTTATCTTGTAATGTCTTACCTCTTAAAAGCATATAAAAATCTTGAGTTAATGCACTAGAAGTGACTAGTAATTGTGAAGATATCGTGCTCATAATAGCTGCTAAAATAGCTGCTAAGAAAAATCCGCCGATTAATGGATGGAATAAAAATTGACTCATCACAATAAAAATAGTTTCAGGATTATCGACTTTTACATTGTTTTCTTCCACAAAAACGATACCGACAAGACCTGTAATACATGCTCCGATTAAAGAAATTGCCATCCATGAAATACCGATTCTTCTAGCTCTCGGCATTAATTTGTGAGTTTTAATAGACATAAAACGTACTATAATATGTGGTTGACCAAAGTAACCTAACCCCCAAGCGAGTAAACTGATAATGCCAACCGTTGTTGTTCCTTTAAACCAATCTAGACTAGTGGGGGTTAATCGGCCGACTTCTGAAAATGTATCTAGACCATTTAATTTGAGTATAGCTACTATTGGAACGAGCACTAAAGCTAATATCATAATGACACCTTGAAAAAAGTCAGTTAATGATACAGCTAAATAACCTCCAAATAATGTATAGAGAATAACGATGCTAGCAGCTAGTATTAAACCGACATGATAGTTTAATCCAAATGCACTATTAAATAAAACACCGCCTGCTACCATTCCTGAATGTGTGTATAAAGTAAAGAATATGACGATTACTAAACCAGAAATTATTTTTACAATTCTAGTATTGTCCGATAATCGCTTTTCAAAGAAATCAGGTAATGTTATCGCATTGTCGGAAAGCTCTGTGTAAATTCTTAAACGTGATGCAACTAATACGTAATTAAGCCATGCACCAATCGTTAACCCGATAGCTATCCAAGTAGCTGATAATCCAATACTATAAACAGACCCAGGTAGCCCCATAATCATCCAACCACTCATATCAGAAGCCCCAGCAGATAATGCTGTTACTAATGCACCTAAATCTCTTCCGCCTAACATATATTCGTCAAGCGTGCTTGTCGATCTTTTGTATGCATAAAATCCGATTGCTAACAAAATCGTAAAATATACAGCAATCATGACATATGTTTCCCAAGAAGTTTCGACTTTTACATTTTTAAACGTATTTCCAAGTATTAACATGAAAAACCACCTCTCACTCATTGACTTAAGTTCAGAAATTATTCTGATAATTTATTATACATCAATGTATACGCTTTCATGTAGTTATTTTCTATTAACTTTAGATTTTTATATGAAAATTTGTTAAAATTATATGATGTTAGATTAACTAAGGAGGCGTCGCACATGACGAAAGTAACATCTGAGCAAGTTGAACATGTTGCTAATTTAGCTAGACTTGAAGTTTCACAAGACGAAGTCAATGAATTCACACAATCGTTAGAGGATATCTTAAACTTTGCAGGACAATTAGATGAAGCTAATACAGAAAATGTTGAGCCAACATTCCACGTATTAGATTTACAAAATGTTCTAAGAGAAGATAAGAGTGAATCAGGGATTCCTCAAGAAGAAGCATTAAAAAATGCTAAAGAAACTGAAGCTGGCCAATTTAAAGTACCAGCTATTATGAACGAGGAGGACTAAAGCATGACAATTCGTTATGAAACGGTAGAACGTTTATCAGAAATGATTAAAAACAAAGAAATCAAACCATCTGATATCGTAAGAGACATTTTTGATGCAATTGAATCAGATGATAAAAACATAAAAGCTTTCTTAGCTCTTAACAAAGAAGAAGCTTTAAAACAGGCAGAAGAACAAGATAAATTACAAGCAGAAGATAAAATGGAAGGTAAACTATTTGGTATTCCAATGGGTATCAAAGATAACATTATTACTGAAGGCGTAGAAACGACTTGTGCAAGTAAAATGTTAGAAGGTTTCATTCCTATTTATGAATCTACTGTAATGAATCAATTAAAAGCTGAAAATGGAATTTTAATTGGTAAATTAAACATGGATGAATTCGCAATGGGTGGTTCAAACGAAAATTCTTATTTTAAGAAAACCGTAAACCCATTTGATCATAAAGCTGTTCCTGGTGGTTCTTCTGGTGGTTCAGCAGCTGCAGTTGCGGCTAGTTTAGTACCATTCTCATTAGGTTCAGATACAGGTGGTTCAATACGCCAACCTGCATCATATTGTGGTGTAGTAGGTATGAAACCTACATATGGACGTGTATCACGTTTTGGTTTAGTTGCATTTGCATCTTCATTAGACCAAATTGGACCGATTACACGAAACGTAAAAGATAATGCTTTAATTTTAGAAACAATCGCAGGTCATGATGAAAAAGATTCAACAAGTGCACCTGTTGAAGATGTAGATTTCACTTCAGAAATAGGTAAAGACATCACAGGATTAAAAATAGCAGTTCCAGAAGAGTTTCTTGGTGAAGGTGTATCTGAAGATGTAAAAAATTCAGTTACTGAAGCTGTTAAAACTTTAGAATCTTTAGGTGCTACTGTTGATCGCGTTTCATTACCGAATACTAAATATGGTGTAGCAAGTTATTACATCATTGCATCTTCAGAAGCGTCTGCAAACCTTGCTAGATTCGATGGTATCCGTTATGGTTTCCACTCTAAATCTGCAAATACATTAGAAGAGTTATATAAAAAATCTCGTGGCGAAGGTTTCGGAGATGAAGTTAAACGTCGTATTATGTTAGGAACATTTGCATTAAGTTCTGGTTATTATGATGCTTATTACAAAAAAGCTCAAAAAGTAAGAACATTAATTAAACAAGACTTTGAAAAAATATTTAAAGACTATGATGTTATCGTTGGACCAACTGCTCCAACAACAGCATTTAATATTGGTGAACAAGTTGATGACCCATTAACAATGTACGCGAATGATATTTTAACAATTCCTGTTAACTTAGCTGGCGTACCATCAATATCAATTCCTTGTGGTAAATCAAATGGTCGTCCAATTGGTTTACAAATTGTTGGTAAACCATTCGATGAAAAAACATTATACAAAGTTGCTTATCAATATGAAACACAATTTAACTTACATGATGACTATAAAACATTACAAGGAGAGTGAATCTGAATGCATTTTGAAACAATAATCGGCTTAGAAGTACACGTCGAATTAAAAACAGAATCAAAAATGTTTTCACCATCACCAGCTCATTTTGGTGCTGAACCGAATACAAACACAAATGTAATAGATTTATCATATCCAGGTGTTCTACCAGTAGTAAACAAAACTGCTGTAGATTGGGCTATGCGTGCAGCAATGGCATTAAACATGGATATTGCTACAGAATCAAAATTTGATAGAAAGAACTATTTCTATCCAGATAATCCGAAAGCGTACCAAATTTCACAATTTGATCAACCAATTGGTGAAAATGGTTGGATTGATATAGAAGTTGACGGCGAAACAAAACGTATTGGTATCACACGTTTACACATGGAAGAAGATGCGGGTAAACTGACTCATAAAGATGGTTATTCTTTAGTCGACTTAAACAGACAAGGAACGCCATTAATTGAAATCGTATCTGAACCAGATATTCGCTCACCTAAAGAAGCGTATGCTTACTTAGAAAAATTACGCGCTATTATCCAATACACTGGCGTATCAGACTGTAAAATGGAAGAAGGGTCACTTCGTTGTGATGCTAACATTTCATTACGTCCATACGGCCAAGAAGAGTTTGGTACTAAAGCAGAATTGAAAAACTTAAACTCTTTCAACTATGTTCGTAAAGGTTTAGAACATGAAGAAAAACGTCAAGCTGAAGTTTTATTAGCAGGTGGAGAAATTCTACAAGAAACTCGTCGCTTTAACGAAGCTACTGGCGAAACAATCTTAATGCGTATTAAAGAAGGTTCAGACGACTATCGTTACTTCCCAGAACCAGATTTAGTGCCACTTTATGTTGATGATGAATGGAAAGAACGTGTAAGACAAACAATTCCTGACTTACCAGACGTTCGTAAAGAGCGTTATGTAAATGACTTAGGTTTACCAGCATACGATGCTCACGTATTAACATTAACTAAAGAAATGTCTGATTTCTTCGAAGAAGCGATTGAGCATGGAGCAGACGTTAAATTGACTTCAAACTGGTTAATGGGTGGAGTTAATGAATATTTAAATAAAAATCAAATCGATTTACAAGATACTGCATTAACACCAGAAAACTTAGCTGGAATGATTAAGTTAATTGAAGATGGAACAATGAGTAGTAAAATTGCGAAAAAAGTGTTCCCTGAATTAGCTAAAAATGGCGGCGACGCTCAACAAATTATGAAAGATAAAGGTCTTGTTCAAATTTCTGATGAAGAAACGTTATTAGGATTTGTTACTGAAGCATTAGACAATAATCCACAATCAGTAGAAGACTTTAAAAATGGTAAAGGCAAAGCAATGGGCTTCTTAGTTGGTCAAATTATGAAAATTTCAAAAGGACAAGCGAACCCTCAAGTTGTTAACCAATTACTAAAATCAGAATTAGAAAAAAGATAAAAGATAAATATATGGGTCTGAGACATACTTAATTGTCTCAGACCCATTTTTTCTTTGGTATAACCTTTGTTATTACTTAATACTTTGTGGAATCAATTAAAATGAAATATAAAAATATTTATAGTACACAAAACGTTAATATATTTTACTTTCTAATATGTATCATTTGCTATAATATAAAGATATAAGAATATACAAGAGGGATCACAATGAAAAAAAGAGCTAGAATCATTTATAATCCAACATCAGGTAGAGAGTTATTTAAGAGAGCACTACCAGACGTGTTGATTAAATTAGAACAAGCTGGATACGAAACAAGCGCTCATGCTACAACGAGTGCTGGAGATGCTACATATGCTGCTAAAGAAGCTTTGAAACATGATTATGATGTTATTATAGCAGCTGGTGGAGATGGTACTCTTAATGAAGTTATCAATGGTATCGCTGAAGCAACTAATCGACCTAAATTAGGTTTAATTCCAATGGGGACGGTAAATGACTTTGGAAGAGCATTGCTTATACCTAATGATATTATGGAAGCTGTAGATACAATCATTAAAGGTGATCTCGTGCCAGTAGATGTTGGTAAAATGAACAATCGCTACTTTATAAATATTGCTGGTGGTGGTAAAATCACCGAAGTATCATATGAAGCACCAAGCAAATTAAAGACTATGGTAGGGCCATTAGCTTATTACATCAAAGGTTTAGAAATGTTACCACAAATTAAATCAACAGATATTCGAATTGAATATGATGGTAATGTTTTTCAAGGTGAAGCCATGATGTTTTTAATAGGTTTAACAAATTCAATTGGTGGTTTTGAAAAATTAGTACCAGATGCTGAAATCAATGATGGTAATTTCACTTTATTAATATTAGAGAAAGCTAATTTTGCTGAACTTGGTCATATTATGACATTAGCTTCTAGAGGCGATCACATTAACCACCCTAAAGTACATTATACAAAAGCAAAAACGATTAACGTATCATCATTTGAACAAATACAGTTGAATGTAGATGGTGAATTTGGTGGCGTTCTACCAGCCAATTTTGTGAATTTAAAAAGACATATACAAGTATTTTCTAAATTAGAACGTGTGAAAGCAGAACATGGTATTGAAACTGTAGAACGAGAAAGAGAAAGACTTCACGAAGAGCAAACTGAAGAATAAATACATAGGGACATTTAACTGTCCCTTTTTTCTATGTTGTACGTGAAAGAAGGAGAAATTATGGCAAGTATAGTAAATAAAAACGAAGTGTATACGGGACAAGTTATAGATTTTACACATGAAGGTCATGGCGTTGTAAAATTTGATAGATACCCAATATTTGTACCAAATGCAATTAAAGATGAAGAAATAGAATTCCGAGTTATAAAAGTAAAAAAGCAATTTGCTATTGGTAAACTGTTAACTATAAAAGAAACATCAAATGAAAGAGTTGAACCACCTTGTGAATATTATAAAGTTTGTGGTGGGTGTCAATTACAACATTTAAGCTACGAAGCCCAATTACAAATGAAAAAAGAACAAGTCGTCAATTTATTCAAACGTAAATCGAATTTTGAAGATACCGTTATACATGACACAATAGGTATGGAGAACCCTTGGCATTACCGTAATAAATCTCAAATACCAGTCGGGAAAAATAAACATGGTGAAATTGAATTAGGATTTTATAGACAAAGAAGCCATGATATTGTAAATATCGATCACTGCATGATACAAGATAAGAAGCATGACACAATTATGGTTAAAATAAAGCGATTAATAGAAGATTTGAATTTAAGTATTTATAACGAACATAAGCATAAAGGTGAATTAAGACATATCATCTTAAGAACAGGTTATTATACTGGGGAAACTATGGTTATTTTTGTAACAAACAGTAAACAATTAAGTCATAAAAATCAAATCATAGAATTTATTACTTCAGAATTTGATAATGTAGTTAGTATTAAACACAATGTGAACCGAGAAAAATCAAATGTTATAATGGGAAGAACTTCTTATACACTTTATGGACAAGATACAATTACAGATCAACTAGCAGAATATCAATTTAAAATATCAGATACATCTTTCTATCAAATTAATCCAACTCAAACCGAAAAACTATACAGCAAAGCATTAGAATACGCACAATTAAACGGTGAAGAAACAGTAATTGATGCATATTGTGGAATTGGCACAATAGGGTCATATATGTCACAAAAAGCTAAACACGTATATGGTGTAGAGATAGTAGAACAAGCTATAGAAAACGCAAAAGAAAATGCGAAAATCAATCATATAGAGAATGCGACATGGGAAGCAGGAAAAGCAGAAGAAGTTATATTAAAATGGCAAAAAGAAGGTATCAAGCCAGAAGTCGTTATGGTCGATCCACCAAGAAAAGGGTGCGATCAAACATTCATAGAAACACTAATTGAATTGTCACCAAAGCGTATTGTGTATATATCATGTAATCCAGCAACACAAGTAAGAGATGTAGAAATCTTAAAAGGAAGCGGCTATCAACTAAAAGAAATAACTCCTGTAGATATGTTTCCACACACGACACATGTAGAAACAGTCGCTTTAATAGAGAAAATAAGTGAATAAATAAGTAATGGGGTGATTAAATGAAACAGAGAATTAACGAATATAACCTACCAATTGGTGAAGAGTTACCTAACTGGCAGCCAAGAAAGTTTCCTACTGATATACATTATGTCGGTAAGTATACTATTATTACTCGGTTATCTCATTCACACACTAAAGACCTCTATAATGCATATAGAGATTCTCATCCTAGTAATTGGACTTACTTACCATATGAGTATCCTCAAGACTATGAATCTTTTGAAGAAGAGTTAAACGAAAAGATTGAAAGCACGACAATTATCTTCTATGCGGTGATAAATAAAGAGACAAACAAAGCTCTAGGAATATTTAGTTTAATGAGAGTTGATCAAGCAAATGGAGTAGTCGAAGAAGGACATGTTAACTTTTCAGATTCATTAAAAAGAACAAGAATGTCTACAGAAGCACACTATTTATTAGCGAAATATGTATTCGAAGAACTTCAATACAGACGCTACGAATGGAAATGTGATTCTTTAAATGCTAACTCCTATAAAACTGCATTACGTTTAGGTTTTCAGTATGAAGGGACTTTCAGAAACGCTGTAGTCTATAAAAATCGCTTAAGAGACACATGTTGGTTTTCCATGTTAATAGAGGAATGGCCGAAGCATAAACAAGCATTTAATAAATGGTTGGCAGAAGAGAATTTTGATGAAGAAGGAAGACAACTTCACAGGTTAGAAGAATTTAAGTAAATAAATTTATTAAACAACCAGTTTATTAGCTGGTTGTTTTTTATTATTTTGAGCGATATTATTGTTTGTAAACGCATTCATCTGTATAAATAAGTTAAGGAGGGTTGTTTATGAAACGAATGTTGGCAAGTGCTATTTCTGTAAGTTTTTTATTAACGGCTTGTGGTAATGATTCTGAGGAGAGTGTGAATAAGACTGAAGAGAGTAGTGATGAAAAGCAAAATGATTCTAATAAACAACAAAGTGATTCGGATGAGAAGAAGTCTAATGATGAGGAATCTAAAGGTATGGAGACTGTGGTTGATGGTTTGAACACACCTTGGTCTATTGAGAAGATGGATAATACTTTTTATTTAACTGAGCGTCCTGGCAAGATTGTTAAGATTGAGGGTAATCAGAAGACTGATCAAAAGGTGAACTTAGATGAGAAGATTGCAACTGCTGCTGAAGCGGGATTATTAGGCTTTGTGTTGGCACCTGACTTTAAAGAATCCAATGAAGCTTATGCTTATTATACGCATGAAGGCAACGAAGGGCAGTTTAATAGAATTGTAAAATTGAAGTTAGATGGTGACTCATGGGAAGAAGAGGAAGTATTATTAGACAAAATTCCGAGTGGAGATTTCCATCATGGTGGTCGATTGAAGATTGGTCCTGATGATAAGTTGTATGCTACTACTGGTGACGCTGCAAATGATGAAATTGCACAAGATAAAGATTCTTTAGGTGGCAAGATTTTAAGGTTAAATTTAGATGGTAGTAAACCGAAAGATAATGCATTTTCAAATTCATATGTTTATAGTTATGGTCATAGAAATCCGCAAGGTCTTGTGTGGCCTTCAGATAATAAGCTTTATGCTAGCGAGCACGGAGACTTAGCTAATGATGAAATTAATGACATAAAGAAAGGTAAAAATTATGGTTGGCCGGTTATAGAAGGTAATGAAGAAAAAGATGGTATGGTGTCACCGTTATTTACTTCTGGAGCAGATGAAACATGGGCTCCTTCAGGTTTAGCTTACCATGATGGGAAAATCTATTCTGCAGCTTTAAGAGGTGAAGCAGTTCTAGAATTTGACACTAAAAATGATAAAGTTAAAAAGGTCATTACAGATCACGGACGTATTCGAGATGTCATGATTGAAGGAGAAACGTTGTATTTCATTAGTAATAATTCAGATGGTAGAGGTAATCCTTCTGATAATGATGATAAGCTATATAAAATACCATTAAACCAATTAAAATAATATCAAATAAGTTAAATTAAGAATAGAATTAATATCGTTTTTAATCTATAATATGAGGGGACGGATAAAGAGATTCAATCTGATGGAGGAATTGTATGTTAAAAATTGACTTACTCAATAGCACTTCTATATTAAAACGATTAGCATTATTACAATTTGTCCTATTTCTTTCACTCGTATTAATTGGTTTTAAAGTAATGGCGAATTTTATATATATACAAGAAGAAGGTATTCTTAGAAATATTATTGTAGGTGTTATTGGTTTAATAATTTTAATATTTATTCATGAACTTATTCATGGTATTTGTTTTAAAATTTTTCAACCATCGAAAAAAGTAAAATACGGTTACAAGAGTGGTATGTTCTACGCATCTATGCCAAAAGAAATATTTACACGTAGACAATTTTATACCATTGCGCTAGCTCCATTTGTAATTATTAGTATTGGTTTACTTTTGGTACTATTATGGTTGAAATTAAGTTCGATTATATATATTTTTGCATTCCATGGTGCAGCTTGTATAGGGGATTTCTATATGGTGCAAGTTTTATATAATCATCAACAAATGAAATATATCGAAGATACTGATGTAGGCATAAATTTATATACTGACAAGAAAAACATATCTTCAACAACTTAATACAATTTTTGTTATAATATATAGGAATTTGGGAAACCATATTCCTATTTTTTATTGAGGTGTTAAAGATGGAACGTCGAATCATTCATATAGATATGGATGCATTCTTTGCTCAAGTAGAAGTGAGGGATAATCCAAAGTTAAAAGGTAAACCGGTTATCATCGGTGGTAGAGCTTCTGGACGTGGCGTTGTATCGACTGCAAGCTATGAAGCTAGAGAATATGGTGTACATTCTGCGATGCCTATGGCTAGAGCCCATCAATTATGTCCTGATGGTTATTATGTTCGGCCTAGAATTAATCATTATAGAGAAGTTTCTAATGAAATTATGGAGATATTTAAAAGTTATACTGATATAGTTGAACCATTATCTTTAGATGAGGCATATTTAGATGTAACTGAACTAGTTCGCAGAGATTTATCAGCCTCTACTATTGCTCAATATCTTCAAAGAGACATTTACGATAAGACACAACTTACTTCTTCGGCAGGTGTTTCGTATAATAAATTTTTAGCAAAACTTGCTAGTGGTATGAACAAGCCGAGTGGTAGAACAGTTATAAATTATGAGAACACACATGACTTATTGATGTCACTACCAATAGGTAAGTTTGCAGGAGTAGGTAAAGTGACTGAAGAAAAAATGAAAGAATTGAACATCCATACTGGTCAAGATTTATATGATTATAGTCAAATGGAACTTATTCAAATGTTTGGGAAAAGAGGATTGAGTTTTTATAATAAAGTAAGAGGAATTGATAACTCACCTGTTAAACCAGTAAGAATTAGAAAGTCTATAGGTAGAGAAACTACTTTTGAAACAGACCAAAATGATGATGATTTCATATTAAATAAAATACGTACTTTAAGTGGAGAAGTAGCTGTTAGAGCAGATAAGCACGAACTTGCAGGTCGTACTATAACGGTGAAAATGAAAACTCATAATTTTGAAACATTGTCTAAACAAACAAGTGTGAATAACCCTGTACATGATGAAGTAGAAATATATAACATTGCATATGAACTATATAACAGTCTTAAAGATCAAGATACAGCAATTAGATTAATTGGTGTTTCAATAGGAAATTTAGTGTCTAAAACATACCGGAATTTGACGATATATGACTTTTTATAAGTAGAAAACTTGATAAAGTGTTAAAGTACTAGTATCCTAATATAGATTGTGATTAAGTTTTGAAATCACATTGAACGGGTATTTATTCATTATTCATTATTCAGAAAGTAGAGATTGATATGAAATTTAAATTTGCTATTATCGGAATAACAGTATTAATGATTTTACTTTTTGTAAAGAGTACAATCGATACAGGAAGTTTTGATATTGTTAAATTAATAGGTATTGTTGCTATCGCTTTATTATTATTCTGGGCAGATCGAAAATTAGAAAGACCAGTCAATAAAGCAAGTCTTAAAAGAGATATTAAAAAAGAATTTCAGCACAAAGAATAAAATAAAAAATAGGGAAGCAACTTTTAATTAAGTTGTTTCCCTATTTTTTATATACATATTTTTTGTCAGATAAAGTTTTACCGTAAATGTTTATGACACTGTTTAAATCTTGATAGTGTTGCAACAATCTATAAGTGATAATTGCACATGCTTTTGCATCGTTAAGAGCGTGGTGATGACCTTTAAAATCAATATTATAATAAGACATCATATGCGCTAAACCGTATCTATGATTATTTACTGTTTTTCTTGCTAATATACAAGAACAAAAATATGTCATATCGGGTATTTCTATATTCAATTTGATAAGCGATTTAAATAATACATTCATATCAAATTTTGCATTGTGTGCGACAACAGGTAAATCGCCTATGAAGTCCATCATATAAGGGAAGACTACATCAAAAGTAGGGGAGCTTTCCACATCAGATGGTTGTATTTTATGAATTTTAATATTAAATTTAGAAAAATAATCTTTAGGATTAACTAAAGTATAAAAATCTTCAGTAATTTGATGGTCAACAACTTTAACCATTCCTATTGAACAAATACTTTCAGGATTGCCGTTAGCCGTTTCAAAATCTAACGCGACAAATGAAGACATTCAATCACTTCCTTTGAAAGTCATTATATGGATATATAATGAAAATGTAAATAAAATTGTTCGAAATGATAAAAATAAAGATGGTGGGGAGGGTTAATGTTACAAGACGAGATCCACGTGCAACGTTCAACTTTAAAATTGCAATATAAAAAGGTCTAGGACATTTATGTCCTAGACCTTTACTTATTTTAAGAATCATTCACCATCTTCATCAAATTGACGAGCAGCTAATTCTTTTTCATATATAAATAGTGCGTTATTATCTTCTTGTATTCTTTCTAAGTAGTCAATGTGTGTTTCAAACATTGATTCTTCTTCAACTTGTTCATCTAAGAACCAATTTAAGAACGAAATAGTCGCAAAGTCATTTTCATTTTTAGCGATTTCCGATAAGTTATAGAAGCGTCGTGTTACATCTCTTTCTTGTTCAAGGCCATCTTTAAATGTTTCTAATAATGAATTAAATTCAGTCTTTGGAGCTTCTAATGATGTAAAGATAGCTTTTTCACCACGGTCATTTATATAATTATAAATTTTCATACCGTGAAAACGTTCTTCTTTAGCTTGTTGAATATAGAAGTTTGCAAAACCGTCATAACTCTTATCCGCACAATATGCTGCCATAGCCATATATGCGTGTGCTGCATAAAACTCGTGATTTAATTGATTGTTTAAAGCGTCTAGTATATTTTTAGATAACATTTAAAATCTTCCCTTCTATAATAAACTTGTTTATATATTTATTATACATTATTTGTAAGGGTATACCAATGTTTTAACTTAGTGAAAGTCTTTTTTAAAAGCTTTTGAACGTGTTATAATAATATGACAGAATAAGGAGGTAACGTATGAAGAAGTATGTTGCGAAAAATATGGCTAAACTTGCTAGGTTTGCAAGTAGAAAAATGGGAAAACAAGGTACCGACCTTCCGGGACAAGTCGCTCGTAAGATAGATCCACTTATATTAAGAAAGTTAGCAAATGATGTTGATGAAATTGTAATGATAAGTGGAACAAATGGTAAGACGACTACTTCCAATTTAATTGGCCATACTTTAAAGAAAAATAATATAAATATAATACATAATAATGAAGGTGCCAATATGGCAGCGGGTATTACTTCAAGCTTTGTTATTCAGTCTAATAAAGATACTAAAATTGCTATTATCGAAATTGATGAAGGTTCAATACCAAGAGTATTGAAAGAAATGACACCAACGATGATGGTCGTAACAAACTTCTTTAGAGACCAGATGGATAGATTTGGCGAGATTGATACAATGGTCGATAATATAGCTAATACAATTAAAGGTAGGGGTATTAAACTATTATTAAATGCTGATGATCCATTCGTAAGTAGATTAAAAATTGCTAGTGATGAAGTTATATACTACGGCATGAAAGCGGGCATTCATGAATTTGAACAAAGTACGATGGTTGAAAGTAAATATTGCCCGAATTGTGGTCGATTATTAAATTACAAACATGTTCATTACAATCAAATTGGTCATTATGATTGTGTTTGTGGATTTAAACGTGAAAAACCTAAATATGAAGTTTCCTCCTTTAAACAAGAGCCATTTATAGATGCAGGTATAAATGGTACTATTTTTGATATGAAAATAGCTGGAGACTACAACGTGTTTAATGTTGTTGCTGCATATACAGTTTTAAGGGAATTAGGGTTGAACGATAAGAGTATTAATGCCGGGTTTGAATCTTATACGTCTGATAATGGGCGTATGCAATATTACAAAAATCGTCATAAAGAAGTATTAATTAACTTAGCTAAAAATCCAGCTGGTTTAAATGCTAGTCTATCAGTAGGTGAACAAATAGATTCGGAGAAAGTATACATTATCAGTTTAAATGATAATGGGGCTGATGGTAGAGATATTTCTTGGATTTACGATGCGGACTTTGAAAAGTTATCACGCCAAAATATAAAAGCAGTTATATGTACGGGACAAAGAGCTGAAGAACTAGCACTTAGATTAAAATATGCAGAAGTAGATGCAGACATTATCATTGAAAAGTCTATTGAAAAAGCGACTGGAATGTCAATGGAGTATCCTCAATTTACTGTTGCTATACCTAACTATACTTCACTATCTCCGATGCATCGTGTACTAAATAGAGCGTTTAAGGAGGAAGTATAATGTCAGCGATAAAAATATTTCATTTTATGCCAGATAAATTAAATCTTTACGGAGATATCGGTAATATTATTGCTTTAAAGCAACGTGCTAAATGGCGCAATATTAAAGTAGAAGTCGTAGATATTATAGATACAGAAGGTTTGAGTTTGGATGATTGTGATATTTTCTTTATTGGAGGAGGCAGTGACAGAGAACAAAGTCTTGCTACTGAACAACTTAAGAAAATTAAAACACAACTAAAAGACGCAATCGAAGACGGCTTGCCAACATTAACGATTTGTGGTGGTTATCAGTTTTTAGGTTCTGAATATGTAACGCCAGACGGTACGAGACTTGAAGGCTTAAATATTTTAGACATATATACTGAATCTAAAAAACAAAGGCTTACTGGAGATATTGTTATGGAGTCTGAAACATTTGGTCAAATTGTTGGTTTTGAGAACCATGGTGGTCGTACATATCATGAATATCCATCACTTGGTAAAGTTATAAATGGGTACGGAAATAATGATACAGATAAAAAAGAAGGTATACATTATAAAAACTTAATAGGTACGTATTTACATGGACCAATATTACCAAAAAATCATGAAATTACTGATTATTTATTGAAAAAAGCTTGTGAAAGAAAAGGGATTGAATTCAGTCCAGAAGAATTAGATAATTCAGTTGAAGAAGCAGCAAAACGAGCTATTATAAATAGGTTGTTAAAAGAAAAATAATATAAAAACAAAAGTCTGGGACATTATCAATGTCCCAGACTTTTGTTTTATTACTTTAACCCTTTTTCGTTATATTAGAAAAACGATCGTTTATAATTCGGTTTATCATTAAGATTTCGTATATGATATGGCTTTTTATTTGGTTTTCATCAAATTCATCGAGGCCTTTAACGCTGTTTTTAAGGATAGATGCGGCTTTTTTCTGCTTTTTAAATTCTTTATGATTTAATAAATCTTTATAAGAAATGATTAAATTAGAAATTGCTCTTCTTTCATTTTCAGTAAACGTTATGAATGTTTCTTCAGGTAAATAAATGAGATTTAATAAATGAGAATTCAATAATCTATTTGTGTGATACGCCATTTCTACTTTTCTAATATATGCTTTAGATTCTTTTTTCGTACGGTGATAATCATATTCTTCTTTTTGATATTTAATCAATTGTTCTATTTTTGTTGCTGACTGTTGCAATGAAGTCATTTGTTTCATTGATATATTAGATTCATATTCTCCAATGAGTAATTCTTTTAATCTGTTTATGTAAATTTCTAAAATACGACGTTCCATATTTTTATTTATGTTTTCAATTTGTGTAATATATTTTGGTGGTAATATAATGAAGTTTACTAAACCTGCTGTTGTTAACCCGATTGTCGTTGTTGCTAAACGAGATATAAAGTTATATACGAAAGCATCATGGATAACAGGCACCATTGCAACCGCTGTAATAGCAGCTACGAGCATACCATCTATAAGTTTAAGTTGGTAACATACAAATATAGTTACTGTAGCAGCCAAAGAATAACTTAATGGCGACTCACCGAAGAAGTATGTACTGATTACTGCTATAAATGCGCCTAATATAGAAGCTGGGAAGCGGACAAAAGCTTTTTTTAAAGATGCTTTTGCTGTAGGTTCTATTGTGACAATTGATGTTATAACCGCAAAAATGGGATTTAAATTCAAAACCATACATATTAGTGCAGTTAAAAATGTAGCTAAACCTGTTTTGATAATTCTTGCACCTATAAATCTGATTAACCAATTTTCTTTCATATACAAAACTCCGAAATCATTTTTTTATAGTATACCATGTATTTTCTGATATAATAAAGACGACAAAAAAATTTAAAAGAAAGAACGGGATTTAAATGATTATTCAAAACAATGAAGAACTTGAAGGCCTTAAAGAAATAGGCAGAATCTGTGCAATAATTCGTGATGAATTGAAAGAAGCAACGAAACCCGGAATTACAACTAAAGAGTTGGATAACATAGCGAAGGAAAGATTTGAGGAATTAGAAGCAGAATCTGCTCCTATCGCAGAATATGATTTTCCTGGTTATACATGTATAAGTGTAAATGAAGAAGTTGCGCATGGTATTCCTGGTAACCGTGTAATCAATGAAGGTGATTTAGTTAATATAGATGTTTCAGCAAGAAAGAATGGATACTATGCTGACACAGGTATTTCTTTCGTTGTAGGAGAAGCAGATGATCCTAAAAAACAACTTGTAGTAGATGTTGCAGCAATGGCTTTTGAAGAAGCAATGAAAAAGATTAAACCAGGCACTAAATTATCTCAAATTGGTAGAGCTGTAAATTCTACAGCAAGAAAGAATGGCTTGAAAGTAATTAAAAACTTAACTGGCCATGGTGTTGGTCGTTCACTACATGACTCACCACAACATGTTATGAACTATTTTGATCCTTTAGAAAAGCAATTGCTAAAAGAAGGAATGGTGTTAGCAGTTGAACCGTTTATTTCATCAAACGCTACAATTGTTGGCGATGGTAAAAATGAATGGGCATTTGAGACGAAAGATAAAAGTTTTGTCGCTCAAATAGAACATACTATAGTTGTTACTAAAGATGGACCATTATTATTAACGAAATTAGAAGACTAAAAACAGAGGCTGAGACATTGATCAATGTCTCAGCCTAATTCATTCTATATACTTTCTTATCTAAGACTAAGGACCTATAGAAAGTTGGTTCCTAGGTCCATTTCGAGATTTTTAATAACATTTTATAATAGAGGTTAATCTGAAAGAAATAGGTGATTCTATGTTTAATGTTGTTTCAAATCAATTAAAGCAACTTATTCTTGTTTCTTATTATGAAAGTTTAGATACATGTGCAAAGCAATTAGATGTTAAAATAAAAGCAATGGAAGAATATATTTTATATTTAGAACAAAAGCGTCAAAACTTATTTGAACTAATTGAAAAGTATACTTTAGAATTAGACAATAAGTATATGGACAAAATAGAAGACTTTAAAATTACGTATGCCAAAAAATTAGAAGACCATGATTTAGTATGGTTACAAAAACAAATCAATATGTTAGAAAGTGATTCAGCAAAGATTGAAGAAACGATAAAACGTACTTTAGATCAAATTGCACATGCTGTAGCTGAGCGGTCAATGCTCACACAAATGAATTCGCTTCTCTAAAATAGGAGTGGTAGATTGAAGAATAAATTTATATCGACAGAATTATTAATTGTATTAACAATTTTAATTTTATTATCGAATATTTACTATATCTTCTTTGAAAAAATAGGATTACTGCTTGTTGTAATAACGGGCATGATTTTTATTTATGTAGGCTATTTATACTTCCATAAATTAAGAGGTCTAATTTTATTTTGGATAGGGGCTATCTTGTTAATTTATGCGTTACTTTCAAACCCGTATATGCTTATGATTTTATTTTTATTTTTAATATTTTTAGTGATTCGCTATATCATATACAGGAAGAAACCTTTGAAAGTCGAGCATGTCGAAACGACAGCTAACGAAAACATAAATGAGTCTTTCATTAAACAACGTTGGTTCTTACCTCAAAAAACACCTCACTACATATATAAATGGGATGATATCCAAATTCAACAAGCTGTAGGAGATGTAGAATTAGATTTATCTTTAGCTGCCAATTTATCCGAAAACAATGTAATAGTTGTAAGGCAACTTATAGGTAAAACTCAAGTTATCGTACCATATAATTACCAAGTTAATGTACATGTTACAGCTCTTTTTGGTAGATTATATTTAAATGACGAAGTTTACAGAGTTAAAAATGAAACTGTACACTACAACGTTAATAGTCACAAAAATACATTTAAAGTGAATATATTTTACTCAACATTTATGGGAGATGTTGAGGTGATTTTCCGATGAATAACTATTCACGTATCATTGGTTCAATGTTAATACTTGTTTATTCAATTGTAGTTGTATTGTTTTTCTTAGATCGAATATTTATTAACATTATTTATTTTCAAGGTTTGTTTTATACACAAATAATGGGTATACCTGCCTTTTTATTCGTTAATATTGTTGTTATACTTCTTTGTATTATCATAGGTTCAGCAGTAGCTTATAAGATTAATCAGCAACACCATTGGATTAAAGAACAATTAGAACGTTCCTTTCAAGGTGAAGTGTTGGGCGTTAATAATCATGAAATAGATTTACACAAAGAAACGTTAGAAATTTATCAAACTTTAATCCCATTACATGAAGAACTTTATACATTAAGGTTGAAATCTCAACAAATTATTAATGAGTCTTACCAAATGCAAGATTCTGTTGTAAAGAAAATTATAGAAGACGAAAGACAAAGATTAGCTAGAGAACTACATGATTCTGTCAGCCAACAATTATTTGCTGCGAGCATGATGTTATCTGCTATTAAATCTACTGAATTAACCGATCCTTTAGCAAAACAAGTTAATTTATTAGAAAAGATGATTCAAGATTCACAACTTGAAATGAGAGCATTGTTACTCCATTTAAGACCATTAGGTTTAAAAAACAAATCATTGGGTGAAGGTATTAAAGATTTAGTCGTCGATTTAAAACAAAAAATACCTATGAAAGTTGTTTATGATATAGAGGATATAGAAATTGCTAAAGGTACTGAAGACCACTTGTTTAGAATAACGCAAGAAGCAATTTCAAATACATTACGTCACTCTAAAGGTACGAAGTTATCAATAGAATTAATCGAAACAAGCGATTACGTTATTTTAAGATTACAAGATGATGGCGTAGGCTTTGACACATCTAAAAGAGATCCTCAAAGCTATGGTTTAAATACTATGAATGAACGTGCACTTGAAATTGGCGCAACACTTAATATTATTTCTATGCCTAATTCAGGAACGAGAATAGAAGTGAAGGTACCGAATAATAAGGAGGAAGAGTATGACAATTAGAGTATTATTCGTTGATGATCACGAAATGGTAAGAATAGGTATATCAAGTTATTTATCAACACAAGAAGATATCTCAGTAGTGGGTGAAGCTGCTTCTGGTAGAGAAGGAATCGAGAAAGCAGAAGAACTGAAACCAGATATAATATTAATGGATTTAGTGATGGATGATATGAACGGTATCGAAGCAACTCAATATATTAAGCAACACCAGCCAAGCGTTAAAATTGTGATGTTAACAAGTTTTATAGATGACAATGAAGTATATCAAGCTTTAGATGCAGGAGTTGATAGTTATATTTTAAAGACAACTTCAGCAGATGATATCGCTAATGCTATTCGTAAAACTTATAATAAAGAATCAGTATTTGAAGCGGAAGTATTAGTTAAAATGCGTAACCGTATGAATCAAAAAGCTGAATTATTTGAGATGCTCACAGATCGCGAAATGGAAATACTATTATTAATTGCAAAAGGCTATTCTAATCAAGAAATTGCTAGTGCTTCACATATTACGATTAAAACTGTAAAAACACATGTAAGTAATATTTTGAGTAAATTAGAAGTACAAGATAGAACACAAGCTGTTATTTACGCTTTTCAACACAATTTGATAAATTAAAAATAAGTACACACATACAAAATCATATATAAATAAATGCTGCTACTCGGTTGACTAAAATTCAACGAAGTAGCAGCATTATTTTGACTATGTGATTGATATTTAAATCTCTAATAGTATTTTACAAGTTAAAGTGCTATTTAATAGCGTCATAACCGTTTTGTATAAGTTCCAATGACCCGTCATGTGGATCAATGACTAATCCATGTATCGGAATTGATTGGTCGAATAATGGATGATTATAAATTTTTTGTATGTTCGATTCAATGTTCTGTATTACATCGTCAAATCCTCTTAAAAATCGTTGAATGTCAATGCCAGAGTGTTGAATCGTATTTAATGTATCTTGAGTAACACCACGACTTTTCATAGTTTCAATTACTGAACCTACATCAAGGTTACCCATTCCGCAATCTTTATGACCCATTATAATAATTTCTTCTGCGCCAAGAGCGTATATTGCCACTAATAAACTTCGCATTGTTGATCCATATGGGTGCGATATAGTAGCACCTGCATTTTTAACGACTTTAACATCACCGTTTTTAAAGCCTAATGCTTTTGTTGATAGTTCGGTAAGCCGTGTATCCATACAAGTTAATATAACTGCTTTTGCGTTAGGTGTTTTTGTAGTAATAAAGTTCTCATATTCTTTGTTTGCCACAAAGGTCTGATTGAATTTTAAAATATCATTCAATAGAGGCATTCGTCATCTCACCATTTTCTGCTATATTATCAAAAGTTTGCTGTTCTGGTGGCCCATGTTTAAGCATTTTCTTTTGATGTAAAACAGCATTTATTTCTGCTCCAATGATAATGATTAATCCTGTTAAGAATAACCATAACATTAACACGATAATACCTCCGATACTACCATATGTTTTTGAGTAGTTAGCAAAGTTATTAACATATAGTCCAAATAGGGCACTTGAGCCTAACCATACAATTGTAGTAAAGGCAGCACCAGGAATTACTGAAAGTAATTTAATTTTAATATTTGGAGCTAAAGCGTAAAGCGTCATAAATACTATAAATGTCACGATTAGTGGTAACACAAATTTAATTAAACTAAAGATCCAACGTAATTCAGATTCTAAACCAAGTGGACCAAATAATAGATTACCAAGTTGTTGTCCAAATATTGGTAATGCAATTGCTAAACCAAATACAACAACCATAATGATTGTGAAGAACACACTCATTATTTTTAATACGATTGCGTTACGGCCGTCTTCGACATCATATGCAACATTAAATGCGTTCATTAAAGCTGTCATTCCGTTTGATGCGGACCAAAGCGCCGCAATTAAACCGAATGAGAATAGGCCGCCACTAGCGTTCTGCATGACGTCATCAATTATACCGGTAATCAGTTTAGCTGTATCGCCAGGAGCATTTTCCGAAATCATGTTCGTAATTGTATCTGGACTAATTTGGAACAACGGAATCAATGTTAATATAAAGATAAGTGTAGGGAATAATGCTAATAAGAAGTAGTAAGATAGCTGTGCAGCTAAACCTGTAGCATTATCTTTACTAATTCTATATAATAACGTAGTTAAAATATTACCATTTTTAGTGTATTTTGCCGGCTTATTTATTTTTGATACAAAAAATATTTGATTATCTTTTTTTGGTGTTTTAGATTCAAACACTTGAGGTTGAATATAGTTTTCTTTTTTTATAGACTTTTTTTGTTCATCTTTAAAGTGTTTAGCTTGTTCTAAAAACTTTGAGCTAGATTTATCTTTTGCCATAAAAATTCTCCTAATTATATTTAATGTTAAAAAAGACTAGGTCGCTTAAAGAAGCCTAGTCTTTTAAAATTTATGAATGATTTGGACCTGAGATTTGTCTGTTATTTTTCTTCTCAATGAATGTGTCTTTCGCATCCATAATAGATTGTTCTAACTCTGGGTTTTTACGACGAATTTCTTCTATTACATCTTTCCAATATAAAACTTCGTCTTTAATTTGATCGAATTTAGAAGGCTCTCTAGAAGTGTTACCTTCTTTAATATTTTGTACTTGATTTGATAATGATTGACGTGTGTTTTTATCTGCTAATGCAATTGCTGCACCGATAGCGCCACCAATCAAAATTGCAGGAACTAATTTGTTTTGCATAATGTTTTCCCCTTTCAATATATTAATCTAAATAAATATCTTCGACCTACATATCATATCATATAAATGCATAAAATTTGTTTACATAGGCATCATTTATTATTTAAAATTTAACTAATTACATTCATTCCCATTAATGTGATATTGTAAACACAAATAATCTACAATAAAGCGTTTGATAGTAACTTTTCGAATGGCATAATATCAAGATTTTTTCCGATTTTAATTTTAAATTGGCCAGCTTTAGTCCACAAGGTTATTTCTCCGTTTAAGTCTAAAAATTTACCTGCGTTTTCTGTAGACCACATTAAAACTATACTGTATGGTATGGAATAAGTTTCGATTTTTTTGCCACTTATACCTTGTAAATCACGAATTATAATGCGTTTATTAGTAAAGACTGCCGTATCTCTAAATGTTTTGAAAGCACTATAAGCTTCTTCACCATTAGCGAGATATTGATTAATTTCATTTGGAATGTCTATTTTTTCAAATAGTGTCCATGAAAGTATCTCTTGAACTGCCATCTTATATCACTCCTATTAAATTACTTGATTTTATTGTATATAATCTTAATATATATTGTAAAGTTAATGTATAGTTTCACTATTTTAATTATATGTACTTTTTGCTAAACTTATTCTGAAAGGATGATAACAAATGACAGAAACAATTGAACAAATGGTAGATGATCTAAAAGAAAAATTACGTCTAGTAAACACGAGTGTGTTAAATAAAGACGCAATTCCAGAAGAAAAGAAAGAGGAATTAAAAGATATTCATACTATGGTTATGTCTAGAAAAAACATTTCAGCAAGTGAGATGAGTGCAATTACTCAAGCATTAGGTGAATTAAGAAAATAGCAGAGGGTGGTTATCAATATGGGATATGAGAAAGACTTACAAAAGTATGCAGAATTATTAGTCAAAGTCGGTTTGAATGTACAAAAAGGGGAACCTGTCTATATTCAAGCATCTATTGAATCAAGTTCATTCGTTCACTTGTTAGTTGAAGAAGCTTATAAAGTTGGCGCAGAAGACGTACAAGTTAAATATAAAGATGATCGATTACAACAATTGAAATATAAATATGAACCAGAAGAATTCTTTAGTGAAATTAAACAATATGTAGTCGATGAAAGATTAGATTACTTAGATAGAAAAGCAGCTTTCTTATCGCTTATATCTTCAAGTCCTGATAGCCTAAAATATGCTGATCCGAAGAAAATTAATAAAGCTATGGCAGCAAGTGGTAAAGCATTTAAAGATTATATGGTAGCTATTCAAAGTGATAAAGTAAGCTGGTGCGTTGCTGCTTATCCTTCTGTTGGATGGGCAAAAATGATGTACCCAGATTTAGATGATCAAGAAGCGTTTGATAAACTATTAGAAACAATATTAAAAACAGTACGTGTTGACCAAGAAGATCCGGTTAAAGCTTGGGAAGAGCATGATAAGACATTACATGAGAAGGCTGAATACTTAAATAATAAAAAGTATAAAGCGTTGCATTATAAATCTGAAGGCACAGATTTAACAATTGAATTACCGAAACTTCAATATTGGAGCGGTGCTAGTTCAGTAAACTCTAAAGGTAATTCATTTGTTGCTAATATGCCAACTGAAGAAGTATTTACTGCACCGCATAAAAATGGTGTAAATGGAACTGTTAAAAACACTTTACCATTGAGCCATTCCGGTAATATCATCGATGATTTCACGATTACTTTTAAAGACGGAGAAGTTGTTGATTATAAAGCTGGTGTAGGTGAAGAAATATTAAAAGGTATTTTAGAAACAGATGAAGGTGCTAAAAGATTAGGTGAAGTAGCACTTGTGCCAGTAGATTCACCGATATCTAACATGAATGCTTTATTCTATAATACATTATTTGATGAAAATGCCTCATGCCACATTGCTCTTGGTTCAGCTTATGCATTCTGTATTGAAGCTGGTAAAAATATGACAGAAGAAGAACTAGCTGAAAATGGCTTAAATGACTCTATGACACATGTTGACTTTATGATAGGTAGTAAAGATTTATCAATCGATGGTATTTTAGAAAATGGTGAGAGAGAACCAGTCTTTAGAGATGGTAACTGGGCATTTTAAAACATAGCCAATTGCTAAAACATCATGTATAATAAAGATAAATAAAATTGTAAAGTTTGTTATTCTAAGGAGGGGTTATCATGAGTACACCTATGGAATGGGCAGTAATGATTGCTTTTGTTTTCTCTATCTTTACATTCGGTGGAGCGATCATGTTATATTTATCGAAAACATTCGATGGCAAAGAATCAGTACGTATTGATACAGCAGAAGAAGCACTAGAAAAGAAAGTTTTCGATGACGAAGAACATTATCATTAATCAATTTTAATGAGGCTGAGACATTATTTATGTCTCAGCCTAAAATATTATATAGGTAGTAGAGAACTGTATTAAATATATCAAGATTTTTAAATTACATAGTTTTTAATAGGGGGATGTAATAATGAAAGAAAGTAAAGGCATGACAGAATCAAGAAGCGTTAAATCTATTCAGATTTTTCCTGAAGATACAAATCATCATAATACTATGTTCGGTGGTAAATTAATTGCAGAAATCGATGAAATAGCTGCTATTGCAGCGATGAGACATAGTGGAAATTCAGTAGTTACAGCATCTATTGATTCTGTAGATTTTATTCAACCGATTAGAACTGGAGAAGTACTTTCTTTAGTTTCATTCGTTACATATGCTGGCACTTCTTCTATGGAAATTTGCGTGAAAGTTGTCAGTGAAGATAATATTAACCAAAATAAACACTTAGCTGCATATAGCTTTTTAACATTTGTTGCACTAGACGAAAATGGTAAAAAAGTTAAAGTACCAGCTATTTATCCAGAAACAGAAGATGAAAAGTGGTTTTACGAAACAGCTAAAGATCGTGTGAATTTAAGACACGAAAGAAGAGACGAAAGCAAGAGAACGTTAGAATTTATGTCGACAAAACTATATATTTAATAAAGTTAGGCTTGGTCATAAATGTCCTGAAAATCCAAAAACAGTAGAAATTCAATTTTAATATTGAATTTCTACTGTTTTTTCTTATATTTATTGCAAATCATGTAAAAATCTTTCTTTTAACTATGTTGTAATGAAAAATCAGAGATGAGGATTTTATGTAAGAAGTATATGGAATGCAAAATGCGGTTCGATAAATAAAAAATATCGAACCGCAAATGTAAAATACGGTCCGATAAATCTAAAACAAGCTAGGATTAGGAAATCTTTTTATAAGTGATTCATTCTATGCTCATTTGCTTTAAAGTCTACATCTTTATAATACATATCTTTTACAAGTAAGTTAGGACCTAAACATTTAACTTTTGGACAATGACAATTTAAAGACTTTGCTAGTGACGAATTTATCCATGTTTGGTAAACATCTTCTAATTTATCTTGTTTAATATTTGCGATTGATCCAGTTTCATCACCGAAATCTGTAACGATAACATCTCCAGAAAATACACTAACATTCAATCTACTTCGACCATCAGGGTCATTTCGTAAAGTGACATTTTCAGCTTGATTTAAACGATTTAATAAGTGCTGATCCGATTCATTTAAGAAGCATGGGTAAAATGGTAATGTGCCAAATAACATCCAAGTATCTTTATCTCTAAAGTCTAAAATATCATGTATAGTTTCCTTCATTTCATCTAATGTCATGATGTTTAACTGACTAGCAAAATCTGATGGGTACATCGGGTGTATTTCATGTCGGCTACATTTCATATCATGTACAATCTCATTATGAATCTTTTTCAAATAAGGTTTAGTGTTACGGTTTAACATTGTTTCAGCTGATACAAACATGCCTTGTTCTGACAAAGTAGCTGAGTTTTGAATCATTTGTTCGTAAAGTTTATAGCGTGCCTTTAAAGGTGGTTTCTTGTCCATTACGTGGAAGCCGACTTCACTGAATTCATCAATCGTACCCCAGTTGTGAGAAATATGCATCACATCTATGTATTCAGCAATTTCTAAATAACGATCTAAAGGCAGTGTTAAGTTAGAATTCATCTGAGTATAAATACCTCTATCATATGCATATTTTAAAAGAGGTACCACTGTTTCTCTAATAGACTTTTTACTAAACATTGGCTCTCCACCAGTAATAGAGATTGTTTTTAGATGAGGAACTTCGTCTAATCTTTTTAAAATTAAATCCATCGGTAAAGTGTCAGGGTCTCTCAATTGTAAAGTGTAGCCAACTGCACAATGCGCACATCTCATATTACATAAAGTCGTAGTTGTAAATTCAATATTACTTAGTTGAAGTGAGCCATGTTCATCTATGTCATTATAAGCTTCCCAAGGGTCGTTATTAATTGTTATTTTTTTCTTCTTTAAACCACTATGTATTGCCATTTATAAAATCCTTTCATCTTGAATGATACCTGTTTAATATCATTCATTTTATAGCACTATCGTTAACTTTGAATAAAATAAACTTTTGTTTACTCTCTCGATTTTTTATTTTCCATCTCTTCAAGCTTTTTGTCAAATGCTTATTTCGCTCTGTGATGGGCCTTTAGTTTTGGTTATTTATGTAGGAATGAATGCCAATACTGGATTATCATTGTTTTTATACTTGTAATCATTCATAATAATATTATTAAAAACATTAAAAGGAGTATCAATATGACCCAAAAGACGTCTTTGACTGATATTAAACAAAGATTATATGATTTTTTAGATGAAATTGAAGCAATGAATCCAGAAGATATGGAAGTTTCTGATGTGGATGAATGGATTGCATTATTAGATGAATTAGAGAAAAAAGTTCAAGCTATGCAAGACTAATACGGTGTCTTCCTATCATAAAATAAACTTGAAATAAGTTTATAATTTCAGATATGTGGTATACAGAGAGTAGACACATTATGAAAGGAAGAGATTGATATTATGAGTAAGAAAGTAGCAGCAGTTGTAACTGACTTATTTGAAGACGTTGAATTAACAAGCCCACAAAAAGCATTAACAGATGCAGGACACGAAGTTGTTGTTGTAGGTGAAGAAAAAGGTAAAGAAATCACTGGTAAAAAAGGCGAAAAAGTTAAAGTAGACGTTGGTATAGATGAAGCAAATGCAGCAGACTATGATGCAGTCTTGATTCCTGGTGGCTTTTCTCCTGATTTATTACGTGGAGATGAAAAAGGACGTTTTGGAGAATTCGTAAAACATTTCGTACAAGAAGAGAAACCTTCATTCGCAATTTGTCATGGACCTCAATTATTAATTGATACTGATTTATTAAATGGTAGAACTTTAACAAGTTTCTTATCAGTTCGTAAAGATTTACAAAATGCAGGTGCAAAAGTCGTTGACGAATCTGTAGTCGTTGACAATGGCATCGTCACAAGTCGTACACCAGATGACTTAGAAGACTTTAACCGTGAATCACTTGCATTGCTTCAATAAATGCTTTAATTGCCACTCACCATTACGGTGGGTGGTTTTTTTATATGGTAAATCTTAAATAGAAAATTAAGAGTCTAACGTGCAAGAAAGTATAAACAAGCCCGTCCAGTCAACTACTGCCAATATAACCAAAGGTATATGACATTGGGTCAAAGACTCATACCTTAAGCATGCACAAATAAAATCGAAGATTATATAAAAATAGCATCTCATTTCTAACTGAATAAATCAGTGAAATGAGATGCTATTTATTTTGAGTTAGGATTTATGTCCTTAGCTCGTCTAATTAGACTATTAATTTAGAAGAATCTTCTAATTAATGTTTTTAATGGTGGCATTTTTTCTAATCTGTTTTCTTCTAACGCTGTTCTAATTTCGAATTTCGCATAGCCTCGTGCTTCATCCCAAACGATTTTTCCTGGTAGTGGGGCAGCATCTGGATCTACTCTTACATTAACGATTACTGGTTTATCTGCTCGTTTTGCTTTTTCTAATGTTGGTGCAATATCTTCTACATCTGAAACGTTATAACCGATACCACCACAATTATCAGCAAATCTAGCGAAGTCTATATCTCCTAAATCGATAGCGTATTCTAATTCACCAGCTGCCTGTTGTTCATATTTAATGAAGGAAAGCTCTTGGTTATTTAATACGACAACAATGATTGGTAATTTATATAGTACGGCTGTTACAAAGTCATGCATAACCATAGATAAACCACCGTCACCGGTAATTGCGATTGCTTGTTTATCAGGATTTGCTATTTTACTAGCGATTGCTCCTGGTAAAGCACAGCCCATTGTACCTAACCATGATGAAGTAATAAATTGATTATTATGGTCTAGCTGTAAATAACGTGTACTCCAAACTGTGGAAGTGCCAACATCTACTGAATAAACAGTATCTTTGGTAGCTATTTTTTCAATTTCTGCCATTAATCTTTCAGGTCTAATTGGCATGCTATCGTCTGTTCTATCTTCTTCAAGCCATTTATTCCATGTTCTCATGTTTTCTTGACATGCTTTAAGGAATTTACGGTCATTTACTTTTTTAGCTTCTTTAGTTAATGAATCTAGTACATTTTTAGTATCGCCAACTAAACCAACATCTACATTAAAACGATTGCCAATAACTGATGGTTTAATGTCGATTTGAATACATGGTATATCTTTATCAGGTAAATAATCTACATAAGGATAGTTAGTACCGACTAAAATTAATAAGTCTGCGTCTTTAGTAGCTTCGAAAGCTGGTTTTGTACCAATTTTACCTAAATTACCCATGAAATTAGGGTGTTTATCAGGGATGATACCTTTTGCTGGTAATGTGATTACACCCGGCGCATCAATGTGATCGATGAAATCGAGTAGTTCATCTTTTGCATCTTTAGCTCCAACACCCGTTAATACAACAGGTTTTTCACTATTATTAATTAATTCAGCTGCTTTTCGAACTTCACTTTCTTCAGCATATTTAACTGAATTTTGAAATTCATAAGTTTCTCTTGGAACTTTATCTTCTATTTTTCCACTTAATATATCACTTGGAATTGTAAGTACAGCAACACCTTTTTTAGCGTATGCTGTTTTAATTGCTTCGTTAACTGTTTCGTGGATGTTTTCCGCTGATTCAATTTGTTTATTATAAACGGCAACATCTTCGAATAATGCTGGTAAATCAACCTCTTGGAAAAATTTTGTTCCCAATTTGTCTGAGTCTGTTTGACCAGCTAATACAAGCATAGGCACGTTGTCCATTTTGGCATCATACATACCATTTAATAGATGGATTGCTCCTGGTCCGCCTATACTTAGAGCTACTGCTATTTTTCCAGTTAGCTTAGCATAACTACTAGCGGAAAGTGCAGCGACTTCTTCATGTCTCACATGATAAAATTTAATCGCTTCTTCTTCTGTTTTAAGAGCATCAACAACTTTATCTATTGAATCACCAGGTATTCCATACACATGGTCAATCTGCCAATTTTTTAAAACTTGTACAAGTGCTGCATTTGCTTTTATTTTTGCCATTCATTATTCCTCCTTGTTTGCATATACTAATATATATACCCAAATACGCTAAAAGTAATACGTAAAAGTAAGTCTCCGGACTGATTTTCTTGTTTTTAAGTAAAAACCAGTGTTTAAAATACTTATTACAAGATATAATAATAAAAGAAATACGAATGAGGGAGCGCAAAGATGGGGCTATTTAAAAATAAGAAAAATGATATTTCTCAAACAAATTCTGAAGAAGAAGTTCAATATAGAAGATATCAACACTACTATCAAGAACCTATACAACCTAGAAAAAGAAAAAAAGTGTCCAAATTATTTGGATTTTTAGCTATATTAATCATAGTTGTTATCGCGTTCTATATCGCAGTTATGTATATGTGGTCAAGAACATCGGACGTAGATGAATTAACAAAAATAGAAGATAAACCATCTTATGTTCAAGTTGAAGATATGCCTGATTATACGAAAAATGCATTCGTTGCCGTAGAAGATAAACGGTACTATGATCATGAGGGTATAGACTTAAGAGGTGTATCAAGAGCTTTAGTAGTATCATTAAAAAATGGTGAATTGACACAAGGTGGTAGTACGATAACACAACAAGTCGTTAAAAATTATTTTTATACGAACGAAACTCAAATGACGCGTAAAGTAAAAGAAATGTTTGTAGCTAAGCGAGTAGAAGATACTTATGATAAAAATGATATACTAAGTTTTTATGTTAATAATATATATTTCGGAGGAAACAATTATACTATAGAAGAAGCGGCTAATTATTATTTTGGCGCTACAGTAGATAAAAATAATCCTTATTTACCACAAGTTACAGTATTACAAAGTGCAATTTTAGCAAGCGTAGTTAATGCGCCATCAAATTTCGATATTAATAACATTAGTGATAGTTATGTAACAAGGATTAAATCAACATTAGAGAAAATGAAACAACAAAAATATATTACAGATAGTCAATATACACAAGCTATAAATGAATTAAACCAATAACAAAGCACACTGGGTTAAGTGATTAAACTTTTAAACTCAGTGTGTTTTATTGTATTCTATATATAAATGTGGAGGGATTCAATTTGCTGAAAATCACTAAATTAGAAGTACAAAAGAAAAACAAAGAACGGCTAAATTTATTTATTAACAACGAATTTGAGATGGGTATTGATCAAGCTACTTATATATATTTTAATTTAAGAAAAGATATGGAAGTTACGAAAGAACAACTTCAAAAAATTAAAGACTATGATCAATATAGACAAGCTTTAAATCAAGCAATTATATATCTATCCCATAAAAAAAGAACGGAACTAGAAGTAGAACAATATTTAACGGACAAAGAGTACAGTTACGATTTAGTTAAAGATGTAATTGATTACTGTAAAAACAATCGCTATATTAATCACGAAGATTATATTGAAAGTTTGAAAAATACAATTTTAAAAACAACTGATAAAGGTCCAGATCATTTTGAAAGAGTAGCTAAAGAAAAAGGACTATCAAATGATTTAATATTAAAATATAAATCAAAATTTGAAGAAGAAATGTCTGATGATAGAATTATAAATATTGCAAATAAAATTATGAGTAAAAAGAAACAGCCACCAAATAGGTTAAAACAATCTATCGTACAAACGCTACAACAAAGAGGATATGCTTTTTCGCTTATTAACGAGCATTTAACAGATTTAAATATAGAACCAACTTCTGACGATGTTGAAAATATTTTGATGAAAGATTTAGAAAAGGTATATAATAAATATCAAAAGAAATATAATGGATATGAACTAAAAACTCATGTCGTTCAAGCATTAGCGAGAAAAGGCTATACATTTGATATGATTAATGACAAATTAAGAGAAAGTGGTATTGTAGATGAGTGAAGATAAAAAATTTGTAGAAATGACAGAATACGAATTAAACACAGTAATAGCGGATTATAGAGAAAAAATGAGAAAAGCTGAAGCGATGGGTATTCTAAATGAATACGAAGTTTATAAAAGAAAAGCTTTAATTGCAGAAGCTTATCTTGTTGATACATCTAAGATAGAAACAGGAAAGGTTTATGGACTAATAGGTGAGACGCGCAGTTACTTTAAAGTTGAAAGAATTAATGGTGTGTTTGCGTGGGGCTTTAGATTAAAAGGTTCAAAAATTGAGGAAGGCATTCCAGTTAGTCTTCTACAACTATAATGGTGGTGCAGTATGACACAGCAAATATTAGTAAGAGTTGTTAATGCAACAAAATATTATTACAAAACTAAAAAACAGAATAAAATTATATCTTTGTTCAAATTAAATCGTTTAGATAGAGAAATTATTTTGAAGAATGTGACGGTACATCTATATCGTGGTGAAGTACTTGGCATAATAGGCGATGATGAATCAGGTAAAGAATTAATCAGCAGATTAATGACAAAGGAAATATCGCCCAACATAGGTAAAGTAACCAATAACGAACAAACATTTCTTGCTGATGTTTCGCATAAAGAAAATGATTTTCAAACTTTAAATGAATTGATTATAAGAACGCTAAGTTTATCAAAGGTTAGTGCTAAAAACATATCTAAGTTACAAGATGAGATTTTAGATTTTGCAGAGCTAAAAGATAAAGGTACTTCTACATGCCAAGAAATTACCCAAAGTGAGTATGCTCAATTACTTATTGGTATTAGTAATTATATGAAACCTACTGTAGCGATTTTTACAAATATCATTCAATATTTAAATGAATCATTTCAACAAAAATTTCATGATTTTTTAACAGAACAGAAAGAAAATGATAGAGCTGCAGTATTGATAGATGATCATGTTCATTCTATAGAGAAAATGAGCAACTATTTAATTTGGTTAACATACGGTCAAGTTAGAAAAGAAGGTACAGTGAAAGAAGTTTTAAATCACTATAGAGATTATTATAAAAAGTATAATCAACTTTATGACAAAGAACAAAAGTCGTTATATGATTTGAAATGGAGAATATCACAGCAAGAGTTACCAGTTGCACAAGGTGAAGGTTATAAAAGAATGCGCAAATATCAATACGGTAAAATACCTAAATCTATAGAAAAAATGTTATTTTACGGTACGACTTTTCTTATTGGCGCATCGTTAGCAGCATTATTCATGTTCTTGGATGTAGGAAATTTAAGTTCTAATAAAGAAGATACAACTAAACAAGTTATTGCTACGAACAGTAAGCCTGAATACATAGACAAATCAGCATATATATTATCGTTAAAAAAAGATACAGAAGTACAATCATCATCTAAAGATAAAAATTATAAACTTCCTCAATATAGTTTCCTAGATGTCACTGGTGAAAATGAATCTAAATACAGACTAGAAATAGACAGTCAAGCTTATACAACAAATAAAAATAATTTATACTTCTTTAATCCAGCAGGCTTATACGAAGAAAAAAATTGGTCTGAATTAGAAGATTATGTGGATGATAATTATTTAAATTATATTGATTTTTATAATAGTTTTATGCATAAAAGCCATAAACAAGTATCTGAGACTATCAGACCAGAAAATGAAAATAGGTTTAATGAGCAAATGGAAGGTCAAAAAGTCCATATGATTTTTGACAGCGATAATAAATTAATTGGCTTTACATTTGATATTAAAAATAAAGAAAAACTCATCAAAAAATATAATATTTCTAGTGATAATTGGGTCGTTAAATCAAGAGACGGGTATATGGTAGCAGACTTGAAAGCAAACAAATGGATCTTTATTCGATTATAGGAGGTTAATATGAACGAATTATTTGAACAACACATCAAGCATTTTCCACATATGATCAAATATTGCTTCTTTGAAGTTCGTTATCATTACAAGTACTATTTATCAGCGTTTGGTATAATGTTATTATTGCTTATTTTAACATTTGGACAACTGTTGATACGAGATACAATAGATATACAACGATCAACTTCATTCTTTAGACTTGTAGGATTTTTTGCTTATATATGGATATTTTTATCGTTATTTCACGCTGAGAAAACTGTAAGAAAGCAAGGGGCACTATACAATAGGTTATCAGTTCCTTATTATGTTGGGACATCTGCCCAAGTATTTTTAGCAATGTTAATGTTTCTTATAATTATTACAATTACAGGTATGGTATCTACAAACATGTCTGAAATAATAGATATTAATCATTTAGGTTTTTTCTATTATTTAGTAATGGCATATATTTTACTTGTTCCATTAGCATCCATCATTGGTTTGCTAGGAAAATATTTCTATAAAACGAGATTTATTGTATTTGGTTTATTAATCATATTATTATTCATCGTGCCAGTTTTATATGTCCCGAATAATATGTATGCTGTTTGGGTAAATGTACTCAAGTTAAATCCATTATTTTATATTATTAATGGTTTCCAACAGACAATGATTTTAGGGAATGCTTCTGTAACCAATTTACCTTATCACATATTATTTTATTTTGAATTAGGTATTGTGTATTTAGCTTGGATAAATGTTAATAGAGCAGATAAAGTAAAATATTTTAAAGATTAAACTGAAGAAAAACCCCCTTTCAAAGTATGCAACTTAAACGTTGAAAACTTTGAAAGGGGATTTTTTATATGCTGAACTTTCTCGTGTCATATATTAATTATACTTCTAATTTTTTCATTAATTTTTCTTCTGTAAAGACCCAACCGATATATGAACTTGTGACTTTCATATCGTCATCTAGTAGTAGTATCGCAACGAATGGATAATGGCCATTTTTTAAATATCTTAAATCGATGAACCTTAATTCTGTCGTATGTTGATCTACTCTAGTAACTTCCCATCTATATATTGAACTGAAGTTTAAAAATGCTCTGAGATTTTTGTCGAATTTAGCATGTTCCATAATATGGTCGTTAGGGAAAGCTTGTCTTTTGAAGACATCATTAAATGAAACGTTACGACCGTAGCTTCGTCCAACATAATCGTGCGTTTCAGTTTGTATCGCAATGCGCCATTCCATAAAACGAATGGTTGGAGCTACGAAAATTTTCACTGGATTATGCTCTTGTTGGATTTGTTTTAAAGCTTGTTTCTTGATAGCATCTTGTAATATGAATCGTATCGCATAATAAAATGCCAGTGCAAGGTATAGTGTGCCGAATGCAACACCCGCATTCAATCCTAATGTCCAAAAAAGTATAGCAATCAAATGCGTAATGAATATGATAGGGTCGAAGGTATTTATAATACTTAATTGTATCCATTTGTTAGAAATTGGCCGGAGTGCTTGTGTACCATAAGAATTAAAAATATCTACAAAAACATGAAAGAATACAGCAAGCTGTGTCCATAACCAAATGTGTAATAAATTAACACTTGGAAATATAACAAATATTAAAAATGATAAAATAAGTGGCCATAATAATGTAAAAGGAATAGAATGCGTGATTCCTCTATGGTTTTTTACATATATAGCATTATTTTTAAACTTCAATACTGTATCTATATCAGGAATTTGAGAGCCAACCATAATACCAGTTGCAACTGCTGCAAACGTTGGTGTTACGTTTGGATCTAACGTTGCAAGGCCAGTTAAGGCTACACCCATAACGACATGTGTTCCAGTATCCATAAATTTCACCTCTTTACTTTAAGGTATATGATATATATTATATAGCATAAGTATAGAAATCTTAAAGCAATTAACCAGAAAGTAGTGTCAAAATGTTAGAAATAAATGAATTTAAGCACGATTTACTTAAATGGTTTGATGAAAATCAAAGACAAATGCCTTGGAGAGAAACTAAAAATCCATATTACATTTGGTTAAGTGAAGTGATGTTGCAACAAACTCAAGTTAATACTGTAAGACCATATTATAATGCTTTTATAGAGCGTTTCCCTACAATTGAAGCATTAAGTACTACAAATGAAGAAGATGTCCTTAAATATTGGGAAGGTTTAGGTTATTATTCACGGGTTAGAAATTTTCATGAAGCGGTCAAAGAAGTCCACAACAAATATAATGGGAAAGTACCTGATGATCCAGAAAGCTTTCAATCCCTTAAAGGGGTAGGTCCATACACTAATGCTGCTGTTATGAGTATCGTACATAATCATCCATTGCCGGCAGTGGATGGAAATGTATTGAGAGTTTGGAGTAGGTTAACTTGTAACGATGCTGATATTGCTCAACCTAAAACTAAAAAATTGTTTGAAAAAGAATTGCAACCATTCGTAGAAACAAAGTCTGGTGATTTTAACCAAGCGATGATGGAACTAGGCGCTACAATCTGTACACCTAAAAAGCCTATATGTATATTATGTCCAGTTCAAAAGCACTGTGAAGCATTTGCAGAAGGTGTTGTTTCAGAATTACCAGTTAAGAAAAAGAAAATTAAGAAAAAAACAATTGATTATGACGTACTTTATATTACGAACCGAGAAGGTCAAATCCTTATACGTAAAAGAGATACTAAATTATTAAATGGTATGTGGGAATTTCCAATGTTTGAACAAGACACAAGTATTGATGCTATTGAAGATGAACTTGATGCTGTCATTACGATAGAAAATGAACCTGTTATACAAACTAAACATGTATTTACGCATATGACTTGGAATATGAAAGTATATAAGGCATACATGCAAAAAGAAAATATTAAACTACCTTATAAGTGGATGAACAAAAACGAAAAAGATACTTTGTCATTTTCTACATCAATGACTAAAATTTTCACGCAAATGAATCAATTACTTTAACTAAAACATTATTTTAGATTATTTATTGAAGTATGATATAATAGCTTGGTAAATATTTAAAAGGTGGTGTGGAACATGGTCAAAGAATCCATACCAAAAGAAGGCCAAGTAATTAAGGTTCAAAGTTATAAACATGATGGTAATATACATCGTGTATGGTCTGAAACAACAATTCTTAAAGGTACGAGTCATGTCATTATCGGTGGAAACAATCGTACACTCGTAACAGAAAGTGACGGACGAACTTGGGTTACAAGAGAACCTGCGATTGTTTATTTCCATGCTGAATATTGGTTTAATGTCATTTGTATGTTCCGCGACGACGGTGTTTATTATTATTGTAATCTTTCTTCACCATTTGTTTGTGATGAAGAAGCAATTAAATATATTGATTACGATTTAGATATAAAAGTGTACCCAAGTGGGAAATATCATCTCTTAGATGAAGATGAATATCGTCAGCATATGAAACAAATGAATTATCCAAAAGATATTGATACAATTCTACGAAGAAATGTTGATATTCTACAACAATGGATTGAAAGGAAAAAAGGACCATTTGCGCCTGACTTTATTAAAGTTTGGCAAGAAAGATTTCATTCTATTGATAGACATTATCCAGGAGAATGAAAAAATTATACAGCCTAGCGATCTGCTAGGCTGTTTCGTTTTGATATTATGAATGGGGGAACAAAAATGATCAAAAGGTATTTACAATTTGTAAAGCCATATACTTGGCATATTGTAGGTACGATTATCATTGGGATTTTAAAATTTGGGATTCCTTTATTATTACCATTATTAATAAAATTCGTTATTGATGATGTAATAAATAATGGTGCACTATCAATTGGGCAAAAAACTGAAAAGTTAACTTATGCACTATTAATTATGGGATTTATATTTATAGTTTTAAGACCACCAATAGAGTACTTTAGACAATATCTAGCGCAATGGACATCTAACAAGATTTTGTATGATATTCGTAAAAAATTATATACACATTTACAGGCTTTGAGTTCAAGATTTTATGCGAACAACAAAGCGGGTGAAGTAATTTCACGTGTTATTAATGACGTTGAACAGACAAAAGATTTTATATTAACAGGGCTTATGAATGTTTGGCTAGACTTAGTAACAATTGTTATAGCATTAAGTATTATGTTTGTTTTAGATATTAAATTAACTTTTGCAGCAATTGCAATTTTTCCACTATTCATCTTTAGTATTTATTACTTCTTCGGAAAGTTAAGAAGGCTAACTAGAAAAAGATCACAAAGTTTAGCTGAGCTTCAAGGTTTTCTACATGAGCGAGTTTCTGGAATGTCTGTGATTAAAAGTTTTGCTATTGAAAAAAATGAAGAAAAAAGATTTGACGAACGTAACCGTAATTTTCTAACGAAAGCTACTGAACATACATTATGGAACGCTAAATCATTTGCTGTCATCAATACAGTAACAGATTTAGGGCCATTGTTAGTAGTAGGTATCGGAGGATTTTTAGTTATAAATGGACAATTAACAGTAGGGACTTTAGCAGCATTTGTTGCTTACTTAGAACAACTTTATGGACCGTTACGTAGACTAGTTTCTTCATCAACAACGTTAACTCAAAGTATTGCTTCTATGGACAGAGTTTTTCATTTATTTGATGAAAAATACGATGTTAAAAATACAGAAGATGCCGAACCCATTAAAATTACGAATGGTGATATTGAATTTGAAAATGTTTCATTTAAATATAATGAATATGACGATGAAGTGTTACATCAAATTAATTTAAATATTAATAAAGGTGAAACAGTTGCATTTGTGGGCATGAGTGGCGGCGGTAAATCTACATTAATTAGTTTGATACCTAGATTTTATGATGTAACAGAAGGTAGAATTATGATAGATGAACATAACGTTAAAGATTTCACAACAGAGAGCTTACGTCATCAAGTAGGCATGGTTGAACAAGATAATATTTTATTCTCGGATTCAATTAAAGAAAATATATTATTAGGTAAACCAGACGCGACTGAAGATGAAGTCATTGAAGCAAGTAAAAAAGCTAATGCTCACGACTTTATTATGTCATTGCCTAATGGATATGAAACAGAAGTAGGAGAACGTGGTGTTAAACTTTCAGGTGGACAAAAACAACGTGTATCTATTGCGAGAATATTCTTAAATAACCCACCTGTACTGATTCTAGATGAAGCGACAAGTGCGTTAGATTTAGAAAGTGAAAAAATTATTCAAGATGCACTTGAAATATTAAGCGCTGAAAGAACGACTTTAATTGTTGCGCATAGACTTTCAACAATTACGCATGCAGATAAAATAGTCGTTATACAAAATGGAAATATTGAAGAAGTTGGTTCGCATAGAGAGTTAATGGAAGCTAGAGGCAGCTACTTCAATTTATACAATATACAATCTTTCGAGTAAAATTACATCCCCCTCTATCTAACTATGATATTATTAAGTTATCATAGTAGAAAAGAGGGGGAATTTTTATGACTTTTCTAAGTGTATTACAATTAATTGTGAACATATTATTTTTTGTTATTATAATTGGATTGTTAATCACGGGGGTAACGCTTTATATAATAGACAAAAGACAAAAACATCATAGCGTATTAAGAAATTATCCCTTACTAGGGAGAGCAAGATACTTTTTAGAAAGTGTTGGGCCAGAATTAAGACAATATCTAATATTAAATGATAACGATGGCAAACCATTTTCTAGAAAGCAATATTTAAATATGGTAATGCCAGGTAAATATAAGAGTCGAATAGAAAGTTTTGGTTCTAAGAGACAATTTGAAGAACCAGGTTTTTATATTCAAAATTCTATGTTTCCTATAGATGTTGATGAATTAGAAATAAATCAAAAAGATATGATGTCTACTTATATTTATAATGTTGATAATGAAGGGTTATTTGATAGAAAAGAGTCACAAGTTAAAAAAACTGTAGAACCTTATAAATTAACGGAAACTAATGAAATGGTAATTGGTCCAGAATTAAAGCATCCTTTTGTAGTAAATAGATTAGTAGGCCAATCAGGGATGAGCTACGGTGCACTTGGTAAAAATGCTATAACTGCATTATCTAAAGGCTTAGCAAGAAGCGGTTCTTGGATGAATACAGGAGAAGGTGGTTTAAGTGACCATCATTTATCCGGAAATTGTGACGTCATTTTTCAAATTGGCCCGGGATTATTCGGAGTAAGAGATAAAGCAGGTAACTTCGATGAGGATGAATTTATAGAGAAATCTAAAATAGAACAAGTAAAAGCTTTTGAACTAAAATTAGCTCAAGGTGCAAAAACAAGAGGCGGGCATATTGATGGCAAGAAGATAACGAAAGAAATTGCTGAAATTAGAAACGTGACGCCATATGAAACTGTTAACTCACCAAATAGATTTGAATTTCTACATAATAACCTAGAGCTATTACAATTTGTTGATAAGTTAAGAAATCTATCAGAAAAACCTGTAGGAATTAAAATCGTAGTAGGTAATATAGAAGACTTAAAAGATTTGATAAGCGAAATGTCAAGAAGTGGAATCATTCCTGATTTCATTACAGTAGATGGTAGTGAAGGTGGGACAGGGGCAACTTTTCAAGAATTGACGGATACAGTAGGATTACCACTGTTTACTGCTTTACCACTGCTTGACCTAGAACTCAAAAACAACGGAATTAGAGATAAAGTAAAAGTATTCGCTTCAGGTAAATTAATTACACCTGATCAAATTGCTATTGCATTAGGATTAGGCGCAGATTTAGTCAATGTTGCAAGAAGTTTGATGATTAATGTAGGGTGTATCATGGCACAACAATGTCATACTAATAATTGTCCGGTTGGTGTTGCAACTACTGACCCTAAAAAAGAAACAGCATTAGTCGTATCAGAGAAAGAATATAGAGTGTCGAATTATATTGTAAGCTTGCATGAAGGATTATTTAATTTAGCAGCTGCAGTTGGAGTTAAAAGTCCGAATCAAATAGAAGAAAAACATATACTCTATAGAAGTTATAATGGGCACGTGTTAAATGGTATACAGTATAAAAAATCTTTATATAATGAAAAAAGAGCAATATAATAAAAGAGACGGAGACATAAAAGTGTCTCCGTCTCTTTTTAAGATAAGTGTTAATATTGTAGCTTTGCCAGTCAAACTTATAAATCGAAATCTTCCTCAGCAATTTCTATATCACTATCTTCAGGGTGGAATTTAAAGTAACTTGATGAAAGTCTATCTAAATGTAAAATACTAGATTTGTAATCCAACATTGCTGAAATGACTTGCATTATGTTTTCTATATCATAATCATCTTGATCAGGGTTACTTGTGATTTCTTTAATGAAAATATCCATTAGCTCTTCTTTATATGGTTCTACTAGATGATCAGGCACATTATCGAGTTCGTGTTTTGCTTTTTGTGAGATACGAACGAGTATTTGTTCATGTAATGCCATCAATTCATCTAATTCAAATTTCATTTGTACTTTAAAGTCATCATCTAAATTATGAATATCATTTTCATACCGATTCATTTTTCTCAATACTTCATAGGCTCGCCTAGTTGCCATGATAGCTTCTTTAAATAGCACCTTTTTGCGCATTTGAGCAAATGCTTTTTTCTTAGAATAAGCTCTCTCTTCTTTATAGAAAAGATAAAACTGTTCTAACTTTACAATACGAGTTCTAATATTTTCTAAATCTTGTTTAACGTAATGAAATTCTGTTGTACCATTTAATACTAATCTGAACCATTTAAATATATCTGTAGAGATATTTAAAGAGTTATAATACATTTTAGTTTCAAATTTTGGTGGTAGAAAAGCAAAATTCACTATGAATGCACTTGATACACCTATCATAACGAGAGCAAATCTGTAGAATGCAGAAATATAGAAGTCGCCTTCATGATGCCCAAGTATGATTAAAGCTGTAACAACGGCTAAATTAGAAACGTGTTGTAAATTAAATTTATAAAGTATTGAAATAATAATAACCGCAGTAAGACCAATAAAGACTACATTGTTACCAAAAATAGAGAATATGGTAATGGCAGTAACCGCACCAATGATATTACCTTGAAATTGTTCTACTACTGTTTTAAATGATCGATAAACACTTGGTTGCATAGCTACCATTGCTGTAACCCCAGCTATGGAAGTAAGCATGACTGAACCTGGTAGTAAATTTGCTAGAAATATAGCAAGGACAATTGCGATACCTGTCTTAAATATTCTTGCCCCAAATTTCATAGAACCATTCCTTTTTGTTGTTGAAGAAAGCTTGTAACTTTATTCACAAGTCTATTATATATAGGTTATACATTGTTTTTAAACAATTTTCAAGTTTATAGTTGAGATAAAGCGATATCTGCTGCTTTTATAGTTTCTTTTATATCCTCTTCAGTATGTTCAGTTGTTAAGAACCATGCTTCATATTTAGATGGAGCCAAATTGATACCTTGATTTAGCATAGATTTAAAGAATTTAGCAAACTTCTCACCATCTGTGTTTTCAGCTTGAATGTAATTTTCAACTTTTTCATCAGTGAAATAGATAGTCAAAGCACCTTTAATACGATTAATTGTAGCTTTAACATTATGTTTTTCAATTAATTCTAGAAGACCATCTTCTAATTGTTTACCTAGTTTATCTAAATAATCATATACATCAGGTTGTTCAAGAACTTCTAATAATGCAATTCCTGCTCTCATTGATAATGGATTACCAGCCATTGTACCAGCTTGATAAGCTGGACCTAAAGGTGCAACATGTTCCATGATTTCTTGTCGACCGCCATAAGCGCCGATTGGTAGTCCACCACCAATTACTTTACCAAAAGCAGTTAAATCAGGGTATACGCCCAGTAAGTCTTGAGCTGCACCATAATGGAAACGAAATGCTGTAATCACTTCATCGTAAATAACTAAGCCACCATGTTCGTGAGTAATATCATTTACAGCTTCTAAAAAACCTTCTTTAGGTTCAACCATACCAAAGTTACCTACAATAGGTTCAACTAGAACACCAGCAACTTGGTCGCCCCAATGTTCCATTGCTTCTTTAAATGATTCAATGTCATTGAAAGGAACTGTTATTACTTCTTGAGCTACACTTTTTGGTACTCCTGCGGAATCAGGCGTTCCTAATTGAGCTGGACCACTACCCGCTGCAACTAGTACTAAATCTGAATGACCGTGATAACAACCAGCAAATTTTATAATTTTATCTCTTTTTGTATATGCACGCGCAACTCTTATTGTAGTCATTACAGCTTCTGTACCTGAGTTGACGAATCTAATTTTTTCTAATGAAGGGATAGCTTCACGTAGCTTTTTAGCAAATGTAATTTCATATTCAGTTGGTGTACCTAGTAGTACGCCATCTTCTGCTGCTCCTTTAATAGCTTCAGTAATATGAGGATGAGCATGGCCTGTTATAATAGGGCCATAAGCTTGTAAATAATCTATGAATTTATTTCCATCTACATCATATAAATAAGCGCCTTTCCCTTTTTTCATAACTACAGGTGCTCCACCACCGACCGCTTTATATGAACGAGAAGGGGAGTTAACGCCACCTAAAATATATTCATCAGAAAGTGTCTGTAAATATTCACTATTTTTAAAATCCATTTTATCAACCTCTTTTGTTTTAATTATTTTCATATATATCGTATCATAAAATTAAGTATCTATCGTTGATAAGGAGTGTATATGATGACAAAAATTGGTGACAAATTTCCAGATTTTAATTTAAAGAATCAAAATGGTGAAACAATATCTAGTGAAGACTTAAAAGGCAGTAAATCTATTGTGTATTTTTACCCAAGAGATAATACACCTACATGTACTACAGAAGCATGTGACTTTAGAGATAATTTAGAAGATTTTAATGAATTGAATACTAAAGTATATGGTATAAGTGGGGACAGTGAGAAGAAACATTCTAATTTCTCAAACAAACATAGCCTAAATTTTGACTTGTTAGTAGATGAAGATTATCAATTATCTGAAAAGGTTGGTGTATATCAACTGAAAAAATCTTTTGGTAAAGAATCAATGGGGATAGTTCGAACTACATTTGTTCTTGATGAAGATAATAAAGTAATACATGTTATTGAAAAAGTTAAAGTTAAAACACAAATAGAAGACTTAAAAAACTTTTTGAAGGAATGATATAAATGAAGGTAGTTGCTTTGATGAAATTGAAGGATCAAGAAGAAAGATTAGTAAATGCATTTCCTAAAGTTGAATTTACTTTCTATAAGCATCCAGAATTAGCTGATAATGATGTATTAAAAGAAGCGGATGTATTGGTAGCTTATCATAGCGAAGTAGATGAAACCTTTTTAGATAAATGCAAGAACTTAAAATTGATAGCGTGGTTTGCTACTGGTGTAAATAATTTACCACTCGATTATATCGACAAAAGAAGAATTAAATTAACAAATGCTAGAGGCGTACACGCAATTCAAATTGCAGAGTTTATTTTTGGTTACATATTTAATGATATAAAACTATTTAAAGAAACATATGAAGCGCAAAAGAACCATGAATTTAAACATAAGTTAAATCCCGGTTCTATCTATAATAAGACAATCCTATTTTTAGGGACTGGCAAAATTCCTGAAAGAACTGCACGTATTGCGAAAGCATTTAATATGAATGTGATTGGTATAAATACAACAGGTCACAAAGTAGATGAATTTGATGAAGTATATTCTATAGAAGAAAGAGGTAAAGTTTATCATAAAGCAGACTTTATTGTGAATGTATTACCTGAAACAGATAACACGGTACATTTATTAGATGAACAAGACTTCAAATCTATGAATGATGATGTACACTTTATTAATGTAGGAAGAGGAACTGTAGTCTCTGAAGATGTGTTAGTAAAAGCATTAGAAAATAAAGAAATACGACATGCTTCTATAGATGTTTTTGAAATTGAACCACTGCCTGAGGATTCAAAGCTATATGATATGGAAAATGTTACGATAACCCCACACATCACGGGTAATGACAATCGTAATATGGAGAGATGTGCAGATATATTAATAGAAAATCTCAATAAAATGATAGAAAATGATAATAGCGAGTTAAATAATGAAGTGAATATTCAGTCAGGATATTGATTAATTGTTTGACAAAGCACTGTTATAGGGGCTATATTATAAATAATAATCATTATAAATTAGAAGGTGGGTGAAAGGATGCAGCATAGTACAGAAGATGTTGAACATTTATTAGAAGATGCGATTGGAACATTGAGAAGTACAGGCGTAAGAATAACACCACAACGTCAATCTATTCTTCAATATTTAATAGAAGCAGATAGTCATCCTACAGCTGATGAAATTTATCAGTCACTTTCACCACAATTTCCAAATATGAGTGTTGCTACAGTTTATAATAACTTGAAAGTTTTTAAAGAAACTGGACTTGTTAAAGAATTAACATATGGTGATGCATCAAGTCGTTTTGATTTTGAAACACACAACCATTATCATATCATTTGTGATCAATGTGGAAAGATTACTGATTTCCATTATCCGAGATTAGATGAAGTTGAACAACTAGCTCAACATGTAACAAGTTTTTCTGTTACACACCACAGAATGGAAATATATGGTGTTTGTCCGGAATGTCAAAGTAAAAATAAAAACAAATAAAAAAGCTAAAGACTTTAGGTCTTTAGTTTTTTTATTTATGTTCTTCAGTATTATTATCCTGTTCGGCTTCTTCTAACTTCTTAGATTTACGTTTGTTGTTGTAATCTTGATTAAAAGTTTTTCCTTCTAAGTTCTTATCTAGAGTTAAAGGTTGATTACAATTTGCACAGATATCTGCTCGACCCAACATCTTAGTATATTGATCACAGTTTGGACATTTAACTTGTATTGTTCTCGAACTAAGCATCCCAATCCAGAAATAAACAATAAATGATAATCCTAATGCCAGCATACCAAGTACTAAGAAAATACTAAAAACAATTTGACTCTTGAAATAGTAAAAGAAGAATACACCTATATACATTATTATCATTCCTAAGAAGATTAATCCTAATGCAAAAGATCTTATTCTATTTATTTTACTAGTAGGTTTTTTACGAAATAGCTTCAATTCTATTCCCTCCACACTATTTAATACTGATAAAGTATAGCATATTTTCTATTATGATATATAGTGGCTTTTAAAGTGAAATAATATACATATTTGTTTGAATAAATCGTTGACGTTCTCTATATAACTTGATATTATAAAAAAGTCGTCGAAACACATAGACGAACACAACTTATAGAATTTGTTAAAAAGGTTAATAAAGTGTAAATTTGATGCTTGAATTTAACGAAATAACAATGTAATATAAATTATGCAAGTGAGTTACTTCGCAATTAACAACTTGAAAAGATTGTTTCTAGCGAAAAAACAAATTAAAACTTTTTAAAAATAAAGCTTGCATCGAAATAAAATAACTGGTATAATTGATTCTTGTAGCGGTTAAAAATGAACATTGAAAACTGAATGACAATATGTCAACGTTAATTCCAATAATTGAGTACTGAAAGTACTTCAAAGAGTGATTGGCTTAACCA
>NZ_JAJNHH010000010.1:0-122482 GCF_022386955.1 Mammaliicoccus sp. A-M4 | reverse complement strand
ACCTCTACAATATTTTCTTAGTCGATTACATTGTACTAAAGTGAGCTATATTTGGCTCTTTTTTTATTACACAATTATATGGACATATTCTTTTCTACCGCGTTAATCCAACTAACCACACCTTTAAGGAACAAGTATGTGTGAGAGACTACAGAATCGAACCATAGCCTAGACAAGCATGCACGAACAAAATTATAGACTATATAAAAATAACATCTCATTTCCCTGATTTATTCAGTTAGAAATGAGATGTTATTTATTTTGAATTGGGATTTATCTCCCAGCCTCTTGACTATAACTCTTAATTACTTAGTCCATTCTGTATGGAAAATACCTTCTTGATCTTTACGTTCGTATGTGTGAGCACCGAAGTAGTCACGTTGTGCTTGGATTAAGTTTGCAGGTAGGTTTTCTGATCTATAACTATCGAAATAGTTAATTGCTGATGAGAAACCAGGTGTAGCAATACCTGCTTTAATAGCTGTAGCTGCAACTTCTCTTAATGAACCTTGGTATTTAGAAACGATATCGTTGAAGTATGGATCTAATAAAAGGTTTGTTAATTCTTTATCATTATCATAAGCTTCTTTAATTTTTTGTAAGAATTGTGCACGGATGATACAGCCTTCTCTCCAAATCATAGCAAGTTCGCCTAATTTTAGGTTCCAATTATTAGTTTCGCTAGCTGTCTTCATTTGAGCAAAGCCTTGTGCATAACTACAAATTTTACTCATATAAAGCGCCTGTCTAATTTGTTCTAAGAAAGCTTCTTTATCTCCATCAAATTCTGTAACTTCAGGATTAAATGCTTGGCTTGCTTTCACTCTTTCATCTTTAAATGAAGATATGAATCTAGCAAATACTGATTCTGTGATAATAGTTAATGGGATACCTAATTCTAAAGCATTAATAGATGTCCATTTACCAGTACCTTTTTGACCAGCTTTGTCCATGATTTTTTCTACTAAAGGAACACCATCTTCATCTAATTTTTTAAAGATCTCGCCAGTGATTTCGATTAAGTAACTTTCTAATTCACCAACGTTCCAAGATTTGAATGTTTCTGCGATTTCATTATGGTCCATGTGAAGAACACGTTTCATTAAGTCGTAACTTTCAGCAATTAGTTGCATGTCAGCATATTCTATACCGTTATGTACCATTTTCACATAGTGTCCAGCACCATCTGGTCCTACATACGTTACACAAGGTGCGCCATCTTTTGCTTTAGCAGAAATACTTTCCAATATAGGTGCTACAAGTTTGTATGCTTCTTCTTGTCCACCTGGCATGATAGATGGTCCAGTTAATGCACCTTCTTCTCCACCAGATACACCTGTACCGATAAAGTTAATGCCACTCTCATCTAGATATTGGTTTCTACGAATAGTATCTAAATAGTTAGTATTACCACCATCGATTAAAATATCACCTTTATCTAATAACGGTAATAAACTATCGATTGTTTTATCAGTTGCTTCACCAGCTTTAACCATTAATAAAATTTTTCTTGGTTTTTCTAATGAATCTACAAATTCTTCTATAGAATAATTCGGATATATATTTTTACCTTTTGACTCTTCAACCATTTGTTCTGTCTTTTCTTTAGAACGGTTAAATACTGATACTGAGTATCCACGTGATTCAATATTCCAAGCTAAGTTTTTACCCATTACAGCTAAACCGACTACACCTATTTGTTGTGTCATGAAATTTACCTCACTTTTTATCGTTTTCATATATATTTTAACATAATTCACAACTGTTTCGCGTCTATGAAAGCTTAATTTTCTTAAAAAACGAAATGAATACGTTTACAATTTATAAAATTACGCTAATTCTGAAATTGCTATAATTTGTTCTGTAATTTTTTGTAATTCTTCAATTGGCATACGCTCATTTTTAGTATGGATATATTCATAACCAACTCCTAAAATAACTGTAGGAATACCAAAACCACTAATTACGTTTCCGTCTGAGCCACCACCTAATTTAACTAACTCTGATGTTCTACCTATTTTTTCAGTTGCTTTTACAGCTAACTTAACAACATCATCTTCTTCACTTAAATTAAAGCTAGGGTACATTATATTGACTTCTACATTAGCGGTACAACCAAATTCTTCAGCAGTTTTTTCGAAAGCTTCTTTCATATGTTCAACTTGTTGTTTCATTTTTTCATCATTTAAAGAACGCGCTTCAGCTAAAATATATACATGGTCACTCACGATATTTGTAGCAGTACCACCTTCAAATCTACCGATGTTAGCTGTAGTTTCTTCATCGATTCTACCTAAACTCATATGACTTATTGCTTTAGCAGCGATATTTATAGCTGAAACACCTTTTTCAGGTTCAAGCCCAGCATGTGCAGTCTTCCCTTTAATTGTAGCTTCGATTTTAGCTTGTGTAGGCGCTGCAACAACTGTCGTTCCAACTTTACCAGGAGCATCTATCGCATATCCAAATTTAGCTTTAATATCATCAGGATTTAATGCTTTCGCTCCAACAAGACCTGTCTCTTCCCCTACTGTAATAATGAATTCAATATCTCCATGCTGAATTTCATCTTCTTTCATTACTTCAATTGCTTCTAAAATAGCTGCAAGACCAGCTTTATCATCAGAACCTAAAATTGTTTCACCATTAGAATAAATATATCCATCATCACGTATTTCTGGTTGAATATTATTACCTGGTGTTACAGTGTCCATATGACTCGTAAAATAAATAGGTGTCTTACTTGTATCTTGTCCGTGTAACGTACAAATTAAATTTCCAGCACCATATCCCGTTTCATCTTGAGAGTCATCTTCTTTAACATCTACACCTAGTTGAGTGAATTTTTGTTTCAATAAATCTGCAATCTTTCTCTCATTAGAAGATTCAGAGCCGACTTTTACTAATTCTAAAAATGTGTTAATTAAGCGTTCTTCATTGATCATGCTTGTCCCTCGTTTCATTTATTTAATTATCTCACTTTCTAGTGTATAATAGTTGATAAATATATACAAAACTAATGTTCAAAGCGAGGGTAATCATGTTAAACAAAAATGTACGAAAAATTATTATTATTGTAATGTTAGTTGCTATCGTAGCTTCATTAATATTATCGGGCGTATTGCCATTCTTATTATCATAATAAAATAACTTAATAATAATATTTCATAGCAATGGACAAGAAAGTCCTAGAAGCAAAAAGCCGGAGAAATAATCTTTCTAAAAAGAATTTTCTCCGGCTTTTATTATATTATTTTTTCAAACTTCCGAATTCAGATTTAATATGCAAGTATTCTTCAATTTCATTTAATAATTGGAATACAGAGGCTACACTTTCTAATTCTATATGGTCTTTAGGTAAATCAATCGTTTGTAGTTTAATTCTAATCGCATATAAATCATGTAGTCTCATTAATGAATAATCATTACTTTGAACATGTTGCGATACATCTAATAGTAATTTGCTGCAGAGTTGATGTGCATGCTGACTATGTTGCATAGATTCTATTAGTTTCTTCATCCGTATAAGTAAGGTTAATTGTTCTTGTCTCATATCAAAATAATGATAATAGGAATTTTCATTTCTTACAAAATGATTTTTTACATCTCTAAAAGCTAGAGATTTTGCTTTCTTAATATTATCTTCAACTTTATCAAAAGAAGGAATATTAAGTTCTTTATTTGGATCTAATAACGCTTGGCTAAAGACAAAAGTTATTAAAATAAAGTCATCTTCAATTTTACGTTTATAATGATTAAGTTTTGTATCTAGACTTGGCATAAACATATTCATAATAAGCGCGATGCCTATACCAATTATCAATAATAATACTTCATTAATAATTAAGTCTAAATCAATTTTAGGTGCTAAAAATAAATGTAATATAATAACACAACTCGTTACAATACCTTCTTGAACACCTATCATGACAGTAATAGGAATGAATAATAATACCATAATCCCAAGAACTACAGGATTAGTACCTAAGAATGTAAAGAATAATGATGCTACTAGAATTGCAATTAAACATGCTATAAATCTGTACATAGCCGCTTCAACTGATTTCACTCTTGTATCTTTAGTACATAACACTACTAAAATAGCGCTTGAAGCATAATTATCAAGTCCTATTAACTTAGAAAGGATGACAGCTAATGTCATCCCTAATGCGGTCTTTAATGTTCTATACCCTATTCTATACGGTCTTATTTGCATGCCTCTATACCAATCCTTTAGATTTCATCACAATGTTCTTCGAATAGAGCTTGAATATCTGTGATAACACTCATAGGGTCATGCCCTTCGATTTCATGTCTTTCTATCATTTTTACAATTTTACCGTCTTTAAGGAAAGCAAATGACGGACTTGAAGGTGGATAACCTTCAAAATAATCTCTTGCTGTTTCTGTTGCTTCTTTATCTTGTCCAGCAAATACTGTAACTAATTGATCTGGTAATTTATCATAATGTAAAGCATGTTGCGCAGCTGGTCTTGCGATTCCACCAGCGCAGCCACAAACTGAATTGACCATAACAAATGTTGTACCTGGTTTATTAAAAGTTTCTTCTACTTCTTCTTTTGTTGTTAATTGTTTATATCCTGCTACTTCAATTTCATTTCTTGCAGAGCTTACAACGTCATTCATATATAAATTGAAATCCATTTCCATAAGAAAAGCCTCCTGTAATAATAGTTATCTTTATTTTACAGGAGATTTCTAGTTAAAACAATGCGTAGGTGTTATTAATATATAGATGTATTTTCAATCGTCATACTTTGTATACGTTCTTTAACAAAGTTTAAAAACTCGCCTGCTAATAAGCCATCTAATATTCTATGATCAATAGATAAAGATAAATTAACCATATCACGAATGCCTATCATGTCATCAATTACTACAGGTCGTTTAACAATAGATTCAATTTGTAATATAGCTGCCTGTGGATGATTGATAATACCCATAGATGATACTGAACCAAATGAACCTGTATTATTAACAGTAAAAGTACCATCTTGCATATCTTGAGATGTTAGTTGATGTTTTCTACCTCTTGTAGCTAAATCATTAATTTCTTTTGCAATTCCTTTAATTGATTTATCATCAGCATTTTTAATAACAGGTACATATAATTTATCTTCACTTGCTACAGCTATAGATATATTGATATCTTTATTAATTTTGATTTCATCTTCATGCCAACTACTATTAAGCATTGGATACTTTTTCAACCCTTCTGCTACTGCTTTTACAAAAAATGCAAAGAAAGTAAGATTATATCCTTCGTTTTGCTTAAACGATGTCTTATGATGTTGTCGCGTTTTAACTAAATCAGTTGCGTCTACTTCAACTTGCATCCAAGCATGCGGTATTTCTTGTACACTTTGCAACATTTTATTTGCAATTGCTCTTCTAACACCATTAACAGGTATTGTATCGTGACTTGAATTTGAATTATGCTCTATAGCTGCACTTTCAGATTGTGGGCTTTGCTCTGCAGGAGTAGTATTCGCAATAGGCTCGCTTTTTTCTGTATTTCCTTTATTTTCTATTGCTTTTACAATATCTTTTTTAGTGACTCTTCCTAAATTACCAGTACCTTCAATATTTTCTAAATTAATGCCATTTTCGCTCGCTAATTTAAACACTACAGGTGAATACTGTCCATTATTTTTAGGTTTGTTATGAGACTCGCTTACAGACTGGTTATCATTTTTAATATTTTCTGATACTTCTTGAATAGATTCATGATTTTCTTGTTTATTATGATCTGAATCATTTTCTTTCTCAACTTCACCTTCTACTTCCATAGTGCAAATAACGGTCCCTACATCAATCGTTTCTCCCGCTTCTACTTTAATTTCTTTTATTACACCAGTATATGAAGAAGGTACTTCTGCTGTGACTTTATCTGTAATAACTTCACAAAGTGCGTCATATTCTTCGACATGATCGCCAGGTTTAACTAACCACTGTTCAATTGTGCCTTCGTGGACGCTCTCCCCGAGTTTCGGCATTTTTACTTCCATTTTTTTACCTCCTAAAATTCAGCTAATGTTCTCATTTTTTGTTCTATTTTTTCTGGATTCATCATAAAGAAATCTTCCATTGGTGGTGAAAATGGCATAGCTGGAACATCAGGCCCTGCTAATCTAGCAATCGGAGCATCTAAATCAAATAAGCAATGCTCTGCTATAATAGCTGATACTTCACTCATAACACTACCTTCAAGGTTGTCTTCTGTAACAAGTAATACTTTACCTGTTTTCTTAGCACAGTTAATTATCGTTTCTTTATCTAATGGATATAAAGTTCGTAAATCTACTACTTCTACATCTATATCTTCAGTAGATAGGATTTCTGCAGCTTGTAATGCATAATTCACGCATAGTCCATAAGTAAACACTGTAATGTCTGAACCTTCACGTTTTACGTCTGCTTTGTCGATTGGTACCGTATAATATTCTTCAGGTACTTCTTCTTTCAATAAGCGATAAGCTTTTTTATGTTCAAAATATAATACAGGGTCATTCTCTTCAATAGACGCTAGTAATAAACCTTTTGCATCATAAGGTGTTGATGGAATAACAACACGTAGACCTGGTGTGGAACAAAAAATACTTTCAATACTTTGCGAATGATATAAAGCGCCATGTATTCCTCCACCAAAAGGACTGCGTATTGTCATCGGACAATCCCAATCATTATTTGAACGGTAACGAATTTTTGCTGCTTCATTAATAATTTGATTTGTAGCAGGCACGATATATTCTGCAAATTGAATTTCTGCAACTGGTCTTTTCCCTAACATTGCTGCACCTATAGAAGCACCTACAATATTTGATTCAGCTAATGGTGAATCTAGAACACGACTTGCACCATATTTATTAAACAGATTTTTTGTTGCTCCGAATACGCCGCCTTTAAGACCAACATCTTCGCCGATAACAAAGACATTATTATCTTTTTCCATAGCTTGATCCATCGCTTGATTAATAGCGTCTAGATAAGATAATTTAGGCATTTGATTCGCCTCCTTGATCATATACATGTGTTAAAGCTTCTTCAGGTCGTGGATAAGGTGCTTTTTCTGCATTTTTTGTCGCCGTATTAATTTCTTGTTTAATTTCTTCTTCTATCTGATTAAACCACTCTTCATCTGCAACTTCATTTTCAATCAAATATTCTTTGAATTTGATATTACAATCATTTTCTTTTTCTTCTTTTAATTCTTCGGCTGGACGATAGTTATCATTATCATCTGAAGAATGTGGTGTTAAACGGCTACAAATTGCTTCAATTAAAGTTGGACCTTCTCCATTTATTGCACGTTCTCTCGCTTTTTTAACAGCTTTATATACTGCTATTGGGTCATTCCCATCTACTTGTTCACCAAAAGCGCCATATCCTTCAGCTCTTTTAGATAAATCATCTGTCGCAAACTGTAATTCAGTTGGAACTGATATAGCATATTTATTATTTTCTATTATGCAAATATAAGGTAGTTTGTGTACACCAGCAAAGTTCATCGCTTCATGGAAATCACCTTGACTCGTACTACCTTCACCTAGAGTTGCAAGTGCTATGTTCTTTTTATTATCCATTTTTAAAGATAAGCTTGCTCCAGCTGCGTGTAATACTTGTGTAGTTACACATGAACCCTGAGTTAATATATTTAAGTCTTTCTTGCTGAAATGTGAAGGCATTTGCTTACCACCACTAGAAGTGTCTCCTTCTTTTGCAAAAGCAGCTAGCATCGATTCTTCTGCAGTTATGCCTCTAGCTGTAACTAAAGCTAAATCTCGATAATATGGTGCTAATACATCATCATCTTGTAATGCATAATAAGTACCGATTTGGGTTGCTTCTTGACCTTGGCAACTAATAACAAACGGAAGTTTACCCGCTCTATTCAAAAGCCACATTCTTTCGTCGATTTTTCTACCGAGCAACATCCATTTATATATTTCTTTTAAATCTTCATGTGTTAAACCAACAGTTTTGTAATCTAACATTTTGTCACTCCTTTTTTAGACATGAATTGCACGGTTTTCTGATTGTAATCCTAATTCCATTAATACTTCTCCAATTGAAGGATGAGCATGTACTGCTGTTGCTAATTCTTCAGTAGAACCATTCATAAAAGTAAATAAAGACACTTCATTAATTAACTCAGTTACTTTAGCACCAACCATATGAATGCCTAACACACGGTCATTTTCCATGTCTTTTATTAATATGCATTCTCCTAATCCATTGTTTTCTATTACAGATTTACCTATGGCTTTAAAAGGTACTTTGAATTTCTTATAATTTATATTTTCATTTTTAGCATCTTGTTCTGTCATACCAATTGAAGCTACTTCAGGATTTGTATAAATACATCTAGGCACCGTTAAGTAATCTAACTGAATTGGATTTTGATCAAACATGTTTTCCACAGATATGGTTCCTTCTTTAGTTGCAACATGAGCTAATTGATAATTACCTATTACATCACCTACTGCATATATATGTTTGTCTTCTGTTTGATATACATTGTTTGTAACGATATAGCCTTTATCATCTGTTTTAATCTTTGTATTTTGAATTCCAATATCTTCAGTATTTGGCTTTCTGCCAACAGCTACTAGTACTTTATCAAACGTTACTTCATCATCTCGTAATTGTACTTTAATATTTTGGTCAGTAATTGATATATTTTCTTCGCTTAATGGTAAATCTTCATAGATTTTAATACCACTTTCTTGAAAATCCTTTTTGATTATTTTACTAATTTCTTGCTGTTCATTTGGAATAATCGAAGCCCCTGCTTCTACTACTGTCACATCTACCCCTAAATCGTTGAGTAAAGATGCAAACTCAAGACCTATAACGCCACCGCCTATAATTAAAATATTATTAGGTAAAGTTTCCATATTCATCATGTCATCACTAGAAATGATTGTTTTATGATTGAACTTTAAGAATGGTAATTCCACAGGTTTAGAACCTGTAGCAATTAAAACATTTTGGTTAACAAGTAATTCAGATTCACCATTTTCTAATTCTACTGACACAGTGCCAGCTTGTGGTGAGAAAAGTGATGGTCCAAGTAATCTTCCATTTCCTTGATATACATCAATTTTATATTTTTTCATTAAACTTTGTACACCTTTGTACATAGCTGTAACGGTTTCATCTTTTTTAGCGACAACATCTTGGATATCAAAATTCGCGGAAGCTTGTTTGATACCATATTGATCTGCATGATTAATATATCTTAATATTTCAGCGGTTTTTAAGTAAGATTTAGTAGGTATACATCCTTTATGTAAACATGTACCACCTAATTTATATTTTTCGACAATTGCGACTTTTTTTCCAAGTTGAGCAGCACGAATAGCAGATACATAACCTGCCGTTCCACCGCCTAGAATAACTAAATCGTATTCTTTAGACATAGTATTACTCCTTATTCATATGACTTGGTACTAATTTTACCTTGTAAAAGGTCCAAAATGCCAACATTTAGGGCTTGCATTTCTTTTTCTCCTTTGTATATCGTAACATTTTGTAGCCAAGATACATATTTTTTCACTTTATTTACTAAATATTCAGAATAACTTAACCCACCAGTTATAATGATTTGATCAACTTCACCTTCTAATGGTACAGCGCAAGCACTGATTGATTTTGCTATTTGGTAAGCCATAGCATCTAATACTAATTTGGCTTCTTTGTTTCCTTCGTTTATCATTCTTACTACTTCTCTACAATCATTTGTCCCAAAATATGAAAGTAAACCAGATGATTTACTGAGTTGATTATTTGCTTCTTCAACAGTGAAGTTGTTTTCTTTCACCCATTTAATTAAAGCATCATTGGGTATTGAGCCGGCTCTTTCAGGACTAAATGGTCCTTCTCCAAGTAACCCGTCATTTACTTCAACGACACGGCCTTTCTTATGTGCCCCTACGCTAATTCCACCACCTAAATGTGGAACGATAACATTTATATCATCGTATACTTTATTATTATCTTCAGCATATTGTTTTGCAACAGATTTTTGGTTTAATGCGTGGAAAATACTTTTTCTTTCTATTCCTTTAATACCTGTTATTCTTGCCTCTGGAATTAATTCATCTACAACAACAGGATCAACTATGTATGCTTTAATTTTGAACTTTTTAGATAATTCATAACCTATCAAACCACTTAAGTTAGATGCATGAAATCCATATTTAAACGTCTTTAAATCTTCTAACATCTTTTCATTTATAAGATAAGTACCACCTTGTATAGGCTTCAACACACCACCTCTACAAGCAATAGCGTCTATTGCTTGTAGAGAAACATTGTGTTGATTCATAGAATTCTTGATACTTTCAAGTCTATATGGAACTTGATCAATTAGTGGAAGATTTGTCACATTCATATCATGTCTTATAACATCTTCGTATAGCATTTCATAATCAGTAAATACTGCTACTTTAGATGAAGTGCTTCCTAAATTAAGTACAAGAATATTTTTCATTAACGTTTACCTCTAGATAAAATAGATTTTTCTGTACTTAAGTAAGTACTTCTTACATTCATCATTTGGTTAATACGTTCTTCAGCTAAAATTTCAGCAGCTCTAGCCGATGTAATTTTATCACGCTTGCTTATTTCAAATACTTTATCCATTTGATCATAAATTTTTTCAATATTAGCAATTGCACGCGCTTCGTTATAGCCATCTAATTCATCAGCAACATTGATAACACCACCGGAATTAGTAACAAAGTCTGGTGCATATACTATACCTTTATTTTCAAGTTGGTCAGCATGTTTATCAATATCTTCTAATTGGTTATTTGCACTACCGCAAACAACTTTAACTTTTAATCTGTTAATTGTGTCGTCATTTAATACTCCACCTAATGCACAAGGTGCAAATACGTCAGCTTCAACATCATAAATTTCATCGATACCTACACTTTTAGCGTTAAAATCATTTACAACTCTGTCTACAGCTTCTTGATTAATATCTGTAACGACTAAATGAGCACCTGCTTCATTTAAATAGCGACAAAGTTCGTAAGCAACATGACCTACACCTTGAACTGCTACAGTTTTACCTTCTAGATCATCTGAACCGAAAGCTTCTTTAACTGCACGTTTCATTGATACAAATACACCTAAAGAAGTTTTCGGACTTGGATTACCACTTGAATGGTGACTTTCTGATAAACCAACAACATAATTTGTTTCTTCAAAAATAGTATCCATATCCATTTCCGTAGTGCCCACATCTTCTGCAGTGATATATCTACCATTTAAGCTTTCTACATATCTACCTAATGCTCTAAATAATGCTTCTGATTTATCTTTTTTCGGATCTCCGATCACAACTGTTTTACCTCCGCCAAGGTTTAAACCGGCAGCAGCATTTTTATATGTCATACCTCTTGATAAACGCAGTGCATCGTTTATCGCTTCTTCTTCACTTTCATATGGCCACATTCTACAACCACCTAATGCAGGTCCTAATGTTGTATCATGAATAGCAATGATTGCTTTCAAACCTGAACTTTTATCATGACAAAAAACGATTTGTTCATAGTCATATTTTTCAATTGTTTCGAATAACATAATAATCCCCTTTTCATTCTATATATAATAAACTTCATCTTTAATTTTACATCAAATGTTTTATTTATCAAATAAATTCATGCAAAATGATAGCGCTTACAAAAAGTAAAAATTTTTAGAATATTTTAAATAACTTGGTATCTATAGATTGTAATAACTTTCCAGTTATTCTAAATTAAAGCATAATTAACATATTATTATTTAAATATACTAAATTATACTAATGTTAATGCACAGCAAATTGAATGAAATTTATCTTTAGATGAATCTGAACGAGAAGTTAATATGACAGGAACTTTAGCACCTACTATTACTGAAGCAACATCAGCATTAGCTAAATACACTAGAGACATATATAATATATTTCCACTTTCAATTTGTGGAACAATAGCAGCATCAATATTTCCAGAAACATTTGAAGATATTTTTTTTATAATAGAAGCTCGTTTATTAATCGCAGCATCAAAAGCTAATGGGCCTTCAATTTCAACATCTATATTTTCTTTTTTAATATAATCTACTATTTCCTTTGCATCAACTGAAGATTGCATTTTAGGGTTAACTGTTTCAATAGCAGATAATACAGCAATTTTAGGTGTATCAATGCCTAATTTTTTTAAATTTGATATTACGTTTTCAGTAATTTCTATTTTTTGATTTACATCAGGTGCAATATTCATTGCAACATCTGAAATTGCTAACATTTTATGATATGTTGGGATTTTGAAGAAAGATAGGTGACTAATTCTCTGAGTCGTTTTTAAAGAATATTTATCTTTAAGTATTTCTTTTAAAATTTCTGACGACGATACTAATCCTTTCATTATTAAATTTGCAGTGCCTTCATTAACCGCCCTAACGCATTCTGAAATCGTATGTTCATAATCTCTTGTTTGAACAATTTTAATCTTTTCGAATTCCTCATGACTTAAATTAAAAGAACGTATTAATTCGTCTTGTGGTTCTTCATCAAATAAAATAAATTTAGCTCTTGTCTGTTTAATACATTTTATAATCGCTTTAATAATACCTTCATCATTTGATTTGCAAACTGCTATAGTAGCATCTATATTTTGACCTTTATTTATCATTTCATTAAATTGCATATAAACCCCTCCTAATATTAATCATAATCAAATTTCACCGATTATTCCATCTTTTCCTTGTTTACTTTCATTCATCATCTCATATATAATATAAGTTATTAATAAATAGGAGTTTTCAATTATGCAAAAATATATTGCATTAATCATTTTAGTTATTCCGGGAATTTTAGCAGGCTTAGGTATTAAATGGATGCGAGATGCTGTCTTTGGAGAGCTCGTCCCCCAATTACAATTTATATGGCTACAGTTTTTACTAGGTCTTATATTTTTTGTGTTTGGTGTTGTTTTCATCGGTGGATATATATTGCATAGAGAAAAGAAAAATAAACGCGCTCAAGAATACTTTTTAAACAAAGATAATCAAAAGAAACAATCAAAAAAAGCTGACAAATCTTAAATAGATTTATCAGCTTTTTTTGATTTGATCGTCTTTATATAATTGATATAAATGAATAATAAATTCACCATTTGTAGGTCTTACATATGAATTTTCTTGTTTATACCAATATTTTTTTAAATCTTTATCCCACGCTAATTTAATTGCATGTCTAATTGAACGTTCTACATTATTCGATTGTACATTAAAATATTCTGATATACGTGGATACAATTCTTTTGTAAGTTGCATATTATGTGAGTGTTCTAGCATTATTTGTACGCCATATTTGATATATTTATAACCATTAAGATTATAAGAAAAACCTATTTTCTCTAATAATAAATCTATAGCATCTATTTCAGCTATAATAGGTTTATTATTATTAAGAACACGTTGAATTGTATTAAGTAATACATCAAATTCTACCGGTTTGATAAGAAAATAATCTACGCCTAAGGAAACAGATTCCTTTAATAGGTCATCACTGACAAATGCACTCATACAAATTACTTTATACTTTTTATTAGGTTTTATATATTTTTTTAGCAAAGTCATGCCATCAATATGAGGTAAAATTAAGTCTAATAAAAGAACGTCGAAAGTATCTGTATTAAGAATCTCCAGTGCTTCTTTACCATTGTAACCTATATTAACTATTTCAATATCATGTGTTTTCAAATAATGAGACACTTCGCTCACATAAGCTTTCGAATCCTCTATTATCGCTACCTTAATACTCATATTTAACACCCTATCAAATCATACTATTTTAATTTTTATTTTGAATTATCATTTCTTTAGCATGTTGTTTTGTTAATTCTGTCACTTCAACACCCGAAATCATTCTAGCTATTTCATCTATTTTATCGTCTCCGACTAATTGTTTGATAGATGTAATCGTCCGATCGTTTACAGTTTCTTTAGTAATGTATAAATGATTATCACTAATCGCAGCGACTTGTGGTAAATGGGAAATACATATCACTTGTATTGATTGAGATATTTGATACATTTTTTCTGCCATTTTTTGAGCTACACGACCAGAAACACCAGTATCTACTTCATCAAATAAGATTGCTGTCTGACCTTTATTAGATACAAATATGCTTTTTAATGCTAACATTATTCTTGATAATTCACCACCTGAAGCGATTTTATTTAAACTTTTCAGTGGTTCACCTTTATTCGGACTGATTAGAAATTCAATTTCTTCTAAACCATTTTTACCTGGTGATGTTTCAGTAAATGCTATTTCAATATTAGCATCTTGCATATGCAAGTTTTGAACTTCATCAATAAGTCTATCTCTTAACTTCAATGCGATTTTTCGTCTTTTTGTAGATAATAACTTTCCTTTTTCAAGAACTTCTTCATGTAAGCTTTGAATTTCTTCTCTTAGTTGAGTAGTACTTTGTTCATAATTTTCAATTTTGAAAATTTCATCATCAATTTTGTCACGATACTTAATAAGCTCAGGAATACTTTTACCATATTTCCGATTTAAATCATTTAAAACATTTAATCGAGATTCGTATTCATTTAATAATGATTCATCAAACTCATTATTTGTTAAATCATTATATAATTCATGTTTATAATCTTCTAACGTATAATACATTTGATCTAATTCTTCACTAAAAGCAGTATATTTATCTGGTATTATATCATTAATATTTTGAATTTCTTGATTAAGTTCATAAATTTTATCTGGTATATTTTCTTCACTACTTAAAAATAAATGAGCTTTATTTAAACTTTCGCTAATTTTCTCATGATTTTGTAGCTTTTTAATTTCTTGGTTTAAAAAGTCTAATTCATCTTCTTTTAAATTAGCATCATGTAATTCATCACGTTGAAATTTTATCAAGTCTAATCTTTGTAGTAAAGCCTGGTCTTGAGATTCTAACTTCTCTAACTCTTGCTTTTTAATTCTATAAGATTCATAAACATTAATATAATTATCAATTTCTTTTTGGTATTTACCATCAGCATAATTATCTAAAAGTGTTAAATGATATTTGGGCTTTAATAGAACTTGTGTTTCGTGCTGTCCATGTATATCCAACAATTCTTGCATAACTGTTTTTAATTCAGCTAAAGTTACATTTTGGTTATTTAATTTACAAAGACTCTTACCTGATGCGAATATTTCTCGTTTCACAAATAGAAAATCTTCATCAACGTCAATATCTAAATTTTGAAGGATTTTATTGACGTTTGGAACATTATCAATGTCAAACACACCTTCAATTGTTGATTTTTGTTCACCATGTCTTACAAAACTTTGTGACGCCCTCGCACCTACTAACTGACCTATAGCATCTATAATAATAGACTTACCTGCACCCGTTTCACCACTTAGTACAGTTAAACCATTTGAAAAATTTATTTCTAAAGATTCAATTATTGCGAATTGTTTGATTGTAAGTGCTTGTAACATAGTTTATTAAATCTCCTTTAAAGCATATTGAAAATTCTATCTGTAATAATTTCTCCAGATTCTTTGTCTTTACAGATAATTAAGCACGTGTCATCACCACAGATTGTGCCTAAAACTTCTTTCCAGTCAATTTGATCTATAATAGCACCGATTGATTGAGCATTCCCGGGTAATGTTTTTAGTACAAGTAAATTATCTGCACCATCGATTTTCACAAATGAATCCATTAAATATCTACCTAATTTATCAATTGGGTGATATTTTCTATCTCTAGGTAAACTATATATATATTGACCTGATGGAGCTGGGACTTTGATTAATTGCAACTCTTTAATGTCACGAGAAATAGTGGCTTGCGTGATGTTTAAATCGAGCTCGTTTAACCTTCTAACTAATTCTTCTTGTGTTTCTATTTGTTCGTTTGAAATAATTTCTCTTACTTTAATTTGTCGCATTGTTTTATTTGCCATTTATAACACCTCAACTAATGAATATTTATACAATTATAATAGCATAAAATTTGTAAAATGAGTAATGTAAGCGCTATTAAATATTTAAAAGACGCTTTATTATTACTAAAGCGTCCTTTTTATCATAATTATTCATCTGTTTATAATTATTTTTTTATTATTGATTTAGCAACTGATTTTATATTTGCTTTGGAGATACCTATATCTTCTAATAATAAATTAACATCTCCATGTTCTATATATTCATCATTTATACCGATTCTTCGCAGTTTATTTTCATAATCGTTTTCTATAATGAATGTTGCAATTTGTGTACCTAAACCACCAGTTAACATAGATTCCTCTATCGTAATAAACGGTATACCTTTTTCGCCTAGTTCATGTAACAACTCTACATCCATCGGCTTAATAAATCTAGCATTTACTACGGTAGCATTTATTCCTTCTTTCAATAATTCATCGGCTACTTCAGTAATTAATTCTAAAGTTGGACCGTAACTTATTAATGTTACATCATTGCCTTCTCGTTCCTTTGTCCAACTTCCTATGGATAATACTTTTATTTCTTCTCTATCTTCTACTGCTGGTGCATTACCTCTAGGATATCTAATCGCCATTGGACCATGTTCGGTTTCAAATGCAGTTTTAAGCATGTCCTTTGCTTCATTACCGTCTTTAGGCATCATAATCGTGAAATTAGGAAATTGATTTAAAAATCCTATGTCAAAGACGCCTTGGTGTGTTTCTCCATCTGCACCAACTAAACCAGAACGATCAACACCAAATAAAACGCCGAGGTTTTGTCTATCAACATCATGTAGTAGCTGATCATAAGCTCTTTGCATGAAAGTTGAATATATAGCTACATATGGTTTCATACCTTGAGTCGCTAATCCAGCAGACATTGTTACAGCGTGCTGTTCAGCAATACCTACATCAAAAAATTGTTCAGGTAGTTCTTGCTGAAACTTCGTTAATTTTGAACCAACTGGCATTGCTGGTGTAATAGCTACTACACGTTTATCTTGTTTCGCATAATTAAGTACTTCGTTGCTCATTAAAGCACTCCAGGCAGGGCCTTCTGCTTTTCCTTTAATCACTTCACCAGTTTCAAGTTTATATGGTCCTAAACCATGCCAAGTGCCTACTGTATCAATTTCTGCGGGTTTATAACCTTTACCTTTTTTAGTGACAACATGAATCAATACAGGTTTATTTATTTGTTTAGAAGCATTTATTGCTTCGTCTAATTCTTTAAAATTATGACCATCTACTGGACCAATATATTTGATACCTAACTCTTCAAAAAATATACCATCAACGACTAAATATTTTAAACTGTCTTTAATTTTATCAGCTGAGTCCCTCAATTTATCTCCACCTGGTAATCTTGTGATAAAGCTCTCAGCATCAAATTTAAAACGATTATAATTATGATTTGTTCTAATTCGTCCAAACATATTATGCATCGCACCTACATTCGGAGCAATACTCATTTCATTATCATTTAATATAATTGTTAAATCAGTTTTGTCGTGACCGATATGATTTAATGCTTCTAAAGCCATACCGCCTGTCAAAGCACCGTCTCCAATAACTGGAACGATGTGATTTGTGTTTCCAAGAATATCGCGTGCTTTTGCCATCCCCATGGCAGCTGATAATGAAGTGGAACTATGACCTGCTTCCCAAACATCATGTTCAGATTCTTTCATTTTAGGAAAGCCACATAATCCTTTATATTGCCTTAAAGAATCAAACTCGTGTCCTCTTCCAGTCAAAATTTTATGGATATAAGCTTGATGACCAACATCCCAAATAATTTTATCTATTGGGCTGTTAAAGTGTTTATGTAAACTCAGTGTTAATTCAACAACACCTAAATTCGCCCCGATGTGTCCCCCAGTTATAGAACATGTTTCAATTAAAAATTTTCTGATTTCTGCGCTTAATTCCTCAAGTTCAGAGTTTGATAGTCCTTTTATAAAGGAAGGATTTTTTATTTTTGAAACATCCATTATTTTACCACCTTTAGCCCTATTACCTATAAGTTCGAGATTATTACTTTTCCCTATTTGCAAATAATTTAGTTAACGATTTAAGTTCTTCAGTATTATAATCTTTACCTAATTGCTCAAGTAAATATAACGCTTGGTTAACATGTTGCTCTAGAGCAATTTTTGTATTAGTTGTCCCAAGTATACTTATATATGTACTCTTATTATTTGTTTCATCGCTTCCAACAGCTTTTCCAATTTTATCAAAGTCACCTTCGATATCTAATAAATCATCTTTTATTTGGAAAATTAAACCTAATTCTTGGCTAAATGAATCTAATAATAAAAATGTTTTACTATTTACTTTAGCAATTGTACAAGCTGCAACAACAGAAAAACGTATAAGCGCTCCAGTTTTATATCTGTGAATTTTACGTAGAGTATCTAATGAAATATCTTTATTTTCACTATCCATATCGAGAATTTGGCCACCTACCATACCTTGATGCCCAGCTGCTTCAGATAATAATCTTATTAATTTAACTTTTTCTTCAGAGGCTAACTCTTTATCTTTAGAAATAAGTTCGAATGCCTTCGTTAATAAAGCGTCTCCTGCTAAGATAGCTGTTGCCTCGCCAAATAATTTATGGTTTGTCTTTTTACCACGTCTATAATCGTCGTCATCCATTGCAGGTAGATCATCATGGATTAATGAATACGTATGTATCATTTCTAGAGCTTTGGCAGTTTCCATACCTTTATTTATGTCAGTCTTCAACATAGTTAACGTCATTAATAATAAAACAGGTCTAATTCGTTTACCACCAGCAGAAAGAGAATAGCGCATACTTTCTTCTAATTGAGTCTCAACTATAGGGATAAGTTTGGTGTTATTGAGTGATTCATTAAATTTTTCAACATAATTATTCATTATCTGATTCATTAGAATCACCTTCTTTTTTTACTAGCTTGTTAACTTTATCTTCAGCTTCTTTAAGTTTTGTTTCACATTTACTGCTCAATTCAATGCCACGTTGATAAAGTTCTATAGATTCTTCTAATGAAATATTCTCTTCATCTAATTTACCTACAACTTTTTCAAGTTCTGTCATCATTTCTTCAAATGTCTGTTCTTTAGTCACAATCATCACCTAATTTCTTTAACATTAGCTTTTATTTTACCATCTTTTAAGTTAACCGTAATTTCATCTTCTACACTTAAATCATCTTTACTTGTGATTATTTTATCATCTTTCTCAATAATAGAATAACCTCGTAACATTGTTTGTGTAGGACTTAAAGTATCTAATTGTACAAGCTTATTAGCTAATAGTTGCTTTTTATCAGTCAAAATACGATTAATCAGCTGATTCTGTTCATATTTCAAACGATCAAAATCTTGTCTGTATTGAAAAATTCTATTGGAAATTGGTCCAATTCTTAATTTATTCTGTAATATATCCATTCGATGTTTATATCGGAGTATTGTTTGCTCGAGATTTCTATTTAATTGCTTTTGATAATCATCTAGTAATTGAGTTTCCTGATCATATAATAATGATGGTGTTTTCAATTTATAGTAAGATGATAACTGATTCAGCCTTTGTTTTTCTCTTTGAATATCTTGTGTGATATGTTTCGTCAAATATTGACGTGCATTCTGAATAAGTTGATACAACGCATTTATATCTGGCGTTGCAATAACAGCGGCTTGTGTAGGTGTAGCAGCTCTAACATCACTCACAAAATCACTTAATGTCGTATCAGTTTCATGTCCTACTGCAGAAATAATAGGAGTAGAACAATTATATATAGCTTCAACTACTTCTTTCTCGTTAAAACTCCATAAATCTTCAATTGATCCACCACCACGGCCAACGATAATAACATCAACACCCATAGAGTCCGCCTCTTTAATATTGTTAATAATATTATCCTTAGCTCCTTTACCTTGAACTAAAGTACTTATGAGTACTTGTTCAGCAAGCGGGTAACGCTTGTCTAGGGTAGAACAAATATCTCTTATTGCTGCACCTGTTGAAGCAGTTAAAACTGCTATCTTTTTAGGATATTTTGGAATACTTAATTTATGATCGGCATTAAAATAACCTTTCTCAGCAAGCTCTTTTTTAAGTGCTTCAAATTTCTCATATAGCAAACCAATACCGTCTAATTGCATAGTTTGGACATAAATTTGATATGAACCTCTTGACTCATAAACGCCTATACGTCCCTCAATTAAAACTTGATCGCCTTCTTTTGGCTCAAATGATAATTGGTTAGCATTGGATTTAAACATCATTGCGCTTAATACACCTTTATCGTCTTTTAAAGCAAAATAAAGGTGCCCGCTTGAATGTCTTTTGAAATTTGATATTTCTCCTTTAATAAATACATTTTGGAGATGAGGGTCTTGGTCAAATTTATATTTTATATATTTTGTTATAGCTGTAACTGTTAAATACTTATCCATTTAATTATCACTCTTTATTATTTTGATAGGCTGCTTAGTACACCATTAATAAATTTATAATGATCATCATCACTATAAGTTTTTGATATTTCTACCGCTTCGTTAAATACGACCTTTTCAGGTGTATCTGTATATTCTAATTCATATGTGGCCATTCTTAAAATAATTCTATCTGTTTTCAGTAACCGTTCAAGCGTCCAATTTTTCAAATGTGGTTTGAAAATATCATCTAATTCGTTAGATTTTTCAATAACTTGATTGACATAGTTTTTTACATATAAATATTGTTCACCTTTAAAATCTTCAACTAAATAAGAAATAGCTTCTTCTACAGTTAATTCAGTTTTGTTGTTTTCTAATTGATACAAAGTTTTGAACACAATTTCTCTTAATTCTTGTCTTTTCATATTCTTCTCCTTCAAAGAATAAGAGGATGCACGCATCCTCTTAATTAATCATTGTTTATTATTGAAAGTGTATATTGACGATATGAACATTAACTTCTTTAGGTGTTAATGCAGTCATTGTATTTAATGCTTGTTTAATTTCTGATTGGACTTTTCTCGCTGTTTCAGAAATTTTTGTTCCGTAGTCAAATGTACAGTAAACATTAATATAAATACCATCTTCTTTTATATCGACTTTAATACCTTTACCAAAATTCTTTTTCCCGAATTTTTCTAAGGAATTCTTATTAAAAACGGATTGCATGTGAGAGACACCTTTGATATCTGTAGTTGCTATACTTGCTATTACCTCAATTACTTCTGGCGCGATCTCTATTTTACCTAAAGAAGGCTTTTCATTTTCAATTGTTTTAGCCACTTGAATCCCTCCTTAATTATCTTCATTATTTATAATATCATGAATCTCGAGGAAATTGGTATTAAAATCACCTGATTTGAAAACATGATTTTCTAATAATCTTAGATGGAAAGGGATAGTTGTATCTATACCAGTTACTAAAAATTCTGTTAAAGCTCTTTTACCAATTTGTATTGCTTCAGTACGGTCTGAACCATATACAATTAGCTTAGCAACCATGGAATCATAATAAGGCGGTATAGTGTAACCTGCATAACAAGCTGAATCTATACGTACACCAAATCCACCAGGTGTTAAGTATTGATTGATTTTACCAGGTGAAGGCATAAAGTTTTTAAATGGACTTTCTGCATTGATTCTAAACTCAATAGCGTGACCTGATAAATCTACATCTTCTTGCGTCAATGGTAATGCTTCACCACTTGCAACTTTTAATTGTAATTTAACTAAATCCATACCTGTTACCATTTCAGTAACAGGATGTTCTACTTGGATACGTGTATTCATTTCCATGAAATAAAATGTATCTTCATCTAAATCATAAATGAATTCAATCGTACCTGCATTTTCATATTCAACGGCTTTAGCAGCTCTGACAGCTGCCTCTCCCATTTCTTTTCTCATTTCCTCTGATAATACAGGTGAAGGTGATTCTTCTACTAATTTTTGCATACGACGTTGAATCGTACAATCACGTTCTCCTAAATGAATCACGTTTCCAAATGAATCGCCTAATACTTGAATTTCAATATGTCTAAAGTTTTCTATGAATTTTTCTAAATAAACGCCTTTGTTACCAAACGCTGTTTCAGCTTCTTGTTGAGTCATTCTAAATCCAGTAACAAGCTCTTCTTCATCGCGTGCTATTCTAATACCCTTACCGCCGCCGCCAGCTGTTGCTTTAATAATTACTGGATAACCAATTTTTTTCGCGCATTTTTTTGCGATTTTAACCGTGTCTACTAACCCGTCACTACCTGGTACAACAGGTACATTAGCTTTTATCATTTCCTCTTTAGCAACATCTTTAATCCCCATTTTTTGAATGGATTTGTAACTAGGGCCGATAAATTTAATTTGGCAAGCTTCACACATTTCTGCAAAGTCGCCATTTTCAGCTAAAAAGCCGTATCCAGGATGTATGCCATCACAACCTGTAGATTTAGCAATTGATAGAATGTTAGGTATGTGTAGATATGAATCTTTAGATTGTGTTGGACCAACACAATATGCTTCATCAGCAATTTGAGTATGTAATGCTTCTTTATCTGCTTCAGAATAAATGGCTACTGTTTGTATATCAAGTTCTCTACAAGCTCTAATAATTCTTACGGCTATTTCCCCTCTATTTGCTATTAATACTTTTTTCATATTATTTCACCTTGAACAACGGTTGGCCATACTCTACCATTTGTCCGTCTTCAACTAATATTTCAGTTATTTCACCTGATACTTCGGCTTGTATTTCATTAAATAGTTTCATAGCTTCCAATATACATACAGTAGTATCAGACTCAACTCTAGATCCAACTTGTACATATGGGCCTTCATCTGGTGATGGAGATTTGTAGAAAGTACCTACCATTGGTGCATTAATAGTGATGCTATCATCTACTTCAGTTTCAGGAGCAGGTTGTGTGTCAGCTTGATTTGTAACTGGTGCAGGCTCTGCTACACGTGTAGGTTCCTGATTATAGATAACTTCTTGTTTAATTTCTTTTTTTAAAGTCAGTTTAAATTCTTTATCATTAATGTCAATTTCAGTTAAAGAAGAATTGTCTAGTACGTCAACAAGTTCTTTAATTTGTTTCAAGTTCATGTAAAAAAACTCCTTTTAAATTCAAATTCATGATACTTCATACATTTTACTTTAGTGGTCATACCAATTCAAGCGATTTTAATATTTAATTAAAATTTGGGAGTGTAATACAAATTTTGAATTTTAAAAAGCCTTATATAAATACATTTACAAAACAGTCGCACACTATCCATATAATAATTTAGGCTGAGACACTTATTTATGTCTCAGCCTAAATTGTTTAAATATTATCCTCTTGATACGTAACTTCCATCACTTGTATTAATAACAAGTTGGTCACCTTCGTTAACGAATAAAGGAACATTTAAAGTATATCCTGTTTCTACAGTAGCTTGTTTAATAGCACCAGTTGCTGTATCACCTTTAATACCTGGTTCAGTTTCAGTGACTGTTAAAGTAACTGTGTTAGGCATTTCGATACCGATTGTTTCACCTTCGTACGTTTGAATATGAACTTCCATATTTTCTTTAATAAATTTAAGCTCATTTTCTAAAGTGTCGCCAGGTAATTCTAATTGATCATATGTTTCATTATCCATAAATACATGGCTGTCACCATTAGCATATAAATATTGCATACGGTGGTTATCGATTTGTGCTCTTTCTACTTTTTCACCAGCTCTAAATGTCTTTTCTTGAATGGCACCAGTTCTTAAGTTTCTTAACTTAGAACGAACAAATGCTGCACCTTTACCAGGTTTAACGTGTTGGAAGTCCATAACTTTCCAAATACCATTATCTACTTTAACTGTTAAGCCTGTTTTAAAATCGTTTACTGAAATCATTCATTTTCCTCCTAATTATCCTTCTTATAAAATAATAAGGTCTTTTGTGGATTTAGTAAAGCGCTGTAAGCCATTTTTTGTTACTAATACGTCATCTTCTATTCTTACACCACCAAGTCCTTCTACATATATACCTGGTTCTAACGTAACGCACATATTTTCTTCAAGAACTATATCTGATTTTTGTGATAATGCAGGACCTTCATGTACTTCTAATCCTATACCGTGTCCAAGAGAATGTCCAAATTGCTCGCCGTAACCATAACTAGAGATAATGTCGCGTGCGATAGAGTCTGCTTCTTTACCAGTCATACCTGGTTTAATTTGCTCTAATGCTGCTAATTGTGATTCTAATACAATATTATATATTTTTTTCATTTCTTCTTTAGGTTCACCAATAGCAAATGTTCTCGTAATATCACTAACGTAACCTTCATATAACGCACCAAAATCTAAAGTAATCATGTCTCCTTCTTCAATTACTTTATTACTTGCAACACCATGAGGTAAAGCTCCACGATGTCCAGATGCTACTATTGTATCGAATGAAGAGCATGTTGCACCTTTACTACGCATGAACATTTCCATTTCATTATTTACTTCGTTCTCAGTCATACCTGGTTTAACCCACTTAAGAATATGTTCATATGTTTCATCAACGATATCAGCTGCTTTTTGGATTTGTTTAATTTCAAAATCATCTTTAATCATACGAATTGTTTCAATTACACCTTCAATAGAAGATAATTGTACTTCGTCTGTATTTAAAGCTTGATATTCATTATACGTAATTAAATCTGCTTCAACACCTACATTTTTATAATCACCGTGTTGAATTAATTCATTAATTTTATTAATCATAGGACCATTTTGATTAATAATTTCAAAATCTTCAGCTTGCGAATTCGCTTGTTGTATATATCTGAAATCAGTAATTAATTGTTTCGTATCCTGGGTGATTAATAAACTCCCGCTTGTACCAGTAAATCCAGAAAGGTATCTTCTATTGTATGGCGAAAGAACAACAATAGCATCTAACCCTTTTTGTTCCATTACTTTTCTTAAGTTTGTAAATTTCATATTTATCCCCTTTCTATTTGTACAATAAATCTATATACATTAAAATAATATCATACATAGTTTAAATTTTTCAGAGTAAAACATTGGGAGTTAAAAAATATGAAAAAAATAATAACAATATTAATGACGAGTACAATCATATTATCAGCATGTGGTAATGATAAAATAGATCAATTAGAACAAAAGAAATCAAAATTAAAAAAAGAAAATAGAAAAGCTAAACAAGAAATTACGAATCTAGAAGATAAAAATCAAACATATAAACAAAAGGAAAAAACATTAGAAAATTCTATTAAAAACAAAGAAAGCCAAGTAACATCACAATTTTCTATTACATATTTACGTTCTTCTACTCAATTTATAAATGAAACAAGATCGAACATATCTGAATATAATAAAATAAATGATGATATTAAGAAAAAACTTGGAGACGAAAATATTAAAAATAAAATAGAAAATATATATACGAATCAAAAGACAATTTCAAATGAGTATAAAAATGAAATGAAAGGCAAAACCATTCCAAAAGATTTTAAAAATTTACATGAAAATTTGGAAAGTCTATCTAAAAATATAGAAAATGTTTTCAAAGATTTAAATGACGCTTATGAGAAAAAAGATAAAAAGAAAATAGAAGAATCTATTAATAAATTAAATGGTTTGAAGGATGAAATAGGTCAAATTAAGTGAGGTATTATCTGAAATATGATATATTAAATAGACTAATAAACTAAGGTGAGATTTTATGAAAAAGTTTTTGTTTTATTTAATTATAATAATTGCATTGTTTGGATTAATTATGAATCTTGATTTCTTTATTATGGGATTCATTAGAATGGTTATTTCATTAATCATATTTGGTATTATCATTTATTTAATTTATTATTTCTTCTTCTTAACACCCGATCAAAGAAAATACAAAAAAGCAGTTCGTAAAAACAAAAGAAAAAATAGATAAATATGAAATCGGGAGATAAATTCCCTTCTCAATATTAAAATCCCAATCCGTTGATTTTTTTTACTTCGGATTGGGATTTTTTTATTTTCTATAAGTCCATTCTTCTGATCGATATTTATCTTCTAAGTGTTTTATTTCTTCTTTTTGAGATTCTGTGAATTCTAATGGTTTAAATTCAATATTTAGTCCTTTTTTAAAACCTTCATAGAATGCTGTTTCCATTTCTTCTAATGTAATGTGACGATCTGAAATATCATTTATAGCGATTGCTTTATCCATAAATGCAGCTTTCATTTTTTCTTTTAATCTATCATTTCTATATGTAAACATATCGAACAATTCATCTACATTAATATCTTGAAGAATTGAACCATGTTGTAAGATAACACCTTTTTGTCTAGTTTGGGCGCTACCAGCTATCTTTCTACCTTCAACTACAAGTTCATACCAACTCGGTGCATCAAAACAAACTGAGCTTCTTGGACTTTTTAACTTTTCTCTTGCTTCTTTAGATTTCGGAACCGAAAAGTAAGCTTCAAAACCTAATGCTTTAAAACCTTCGAGCAACCCTTCAGATATAACTCTATATGCTTCAGTTACAGTCTGAGGCATGTTTGGATGCGACTCTGGTACGATAACACTATAAGTTAATTCTTTGTCATGTAAGACACCTCTGCCTCCTGTTGCGCGTCTTACTAAACCAAATCCTTTTTCTTTAACCTTTTCAATATCTATTTCTTTAGTGAGTTTTTGAAAATAACCGATTGATAAAGTTGCTGGATTCCAAGTATAAAACCTTATTACAGGATCAATTTCCTCCCTGCTTACAAAATTCATAAGCGCTTCATCAACAGCCATATTATAAAACGGATTGCTAGATTTTGTATTTACAAAATGCCAAGTTTCTTTCACAATAAAAACTCCTATTCGATAAATTCTATATACTTTATTATTTTAGCAAATATATTTTGATAAATCTCACAATAAATCTTATAATAGTAGTTATAGAGTTAAATTGGGAGGAATCAGACCATGAATTATTGGTACATCGCGCTCATCGTCCTAGTTTTGATTATCATTTATATGGCAATAAACTACACATTAAATAAGCGCGCAGTCACAGAATTAGATCAAAATGAGTTTCACAAAGGATTAAGAAAGGCGCAAGTCATAGACTTAAGGGAAAAAGCCGATTTTGACTATGGTCATATCGTTGGTGCTAGAAACATACCAATGAGTGTTTTCCGCACAAGATATCAAGGGTTACGTAAAGATCAACCTATATACTTTTGTGATGCCAATGGCGTAGCAAGTTATAGAGCCGCAAAAATGATGAAGAAAAAAGGTTACACAGATCTTTACATGTTAAAAGGCGGATATAAAAAATGGACAGGAAAAGTTAAATCTAAATAGATTAAAAACGTCCAGATTAAAAGCTTTAATATTTAAAAAATAGCAGTGAAAAATTCCGTTTTTTTGGAATTCATCACTGCTATTTTATTTTATCATTATACTTTTTCTTCTTTTAAAAGTTCGAATTTTAATACTGGTTTTCTAGCTGCTTGAGTTTCATCTAGTCTACCAATAACAGTTGTATGCGGTGCATCTAATACCAATTCAGGATCTTCTTCAACTTCTTTTGAAATTTGAATTAATGTATCACAGAATGCATCTAGTGTTTCTTTTGATTCTGTTTCTGTTGGTTCAATCATCATACATTCCTCAACATTTATCGGGAAGTAAATTGTAGGTGGATGGAAATTGAAATCAAGCAAACGTTTTGCCATATCTAAAGTTCTTACACCTAGCTTTTTCTGTCTTGAACCACTAATTACAAATTCGTGTTTACAATGTTGCGTATATGGTGTATCAAAATGATCTTGTAATCTTCTCAACATGTAATTAGCATTTAATACTGCTGCTTCAGATACTGCTTTTAGACCATCAGGACCCATAGTTCTAATATAAGTATAAGCACGTAAATATATACCAAAGTTGCCGAAGAATGGTTTTACTCGACCAATAGAATTTGGCATATCATGTTCAAATTTATATACATCATTCTCTTTAATAACAGTTGGTTTTGGTAAATATGGAATTAAATCAGATTTGACTCCAACCGGACCTGAACCAGGACCGCCACCTCCATGAGGACCAGTAAACGTTTTGTGTAAGTTTAAATGAACAGCATCGAATCCCATATCTCCCGGACGTACTTTACTCATAATTGCGTTTAAATTTGCGCCATCATAATAAAGTTTACCGCCTGCTTTATGAACAATTTCTCTTATTTCAAGTATATCTTCTTCGAATAAACCTAAAGTATTCGGGTTCGTTAACATAATAGCTGCAGTATCATCACCTACAACCTTTTTCAAATCTTCTATATCGACTAATCCTTTATCATTAGATTTTACAGTGACAGTATCAAAACCTGCGACTTTTGCAGAAGCTGGGTTCGTGCCATGAGCAGAATCTGGTACGATAACCTTCGTTCTATTATAGTCACCGTTTGCTTCATGATAAGCTTTAATCATTAATAATGCAGTCCATTCACCATGTGCACCTGCTGCTGGCTGTAATGTTACTTCATCCATACCTGTAATTTCTTTTAAGTGTTCTTGTAAATCATAAATGATTTCTAAAGAACCTTGAACAGTTGATTCATCTTGAAGTGGATGAGCATTTGCAAACCCAGACATTCTTGCTACTTTTTCATTAACTTTAGGATTATATTTCATCGTACATGAACCAAGTGGATAAAAACCTGTATCAACCCCATGGTTTTTATTAGATAGCTCAGTATAATGTCTCATTAAATCCAATTCACTAACTTCAGGTAACTCGGCTTTTTGTTTTCTAGTGAATTTATCCCCTAAAATTTCTTTTATGTTTTGATTGTCTACTTCTTTTTCAGGTAATGAATATGCAAATCTGTCTTCTCTTGATCTTTCAAAAATTAATTCACTTGATGGTTTACGCATTATATTCACCTACTTTTTCAATAAATGTATCTATTTCATCTTTCGTTCTTAGTTCAGTTACAGCAATTAACATATGATTTTTTAAATTGTCATCTACAAATCCTAAATCAAAACCACCAATAAAGCCATCTTGCAATAGTTTTTCATTAATTTCTGCAATAGGCTGGCTAAATTTAACAACAAATTCATTAAATGAAATGCCTTCTAAAACTTCAAAACCATTTTCTTTCAATTTATTTTTCATATAATACGTGTTTTCCATGTTCATTTCAGCCATTTCATAGACGCCATTTTTGCCTAATGCACTCATACATACTGAAGCTGCTAATGCGTTCAATGCTTGGTTTGAACATATATTAGAAGTTGCTTTATCTCTTCTAATATGTTGCTCGCGAGCTTGTAATGTTAATACAAAACCTCTGTTCCCGTCATCATCTTGAGTTTGTCCAACTAATCTACCTGGTAATTTACGCATTAATTTTTTAGTTGAAGCAAAGTAACCACAATGAGGTCCTCCATATTGAGCTGGAATACCAAATACTTGTGCATCACCAACTACAATATCTGCACCAAAATCTCCAGGAGGAGTAATTAAACCTAAAGCTAATGGGTTACTAGAAACAATAAATAAAGCTTTTTTGTCTTCAATTAATGTTTGAATTTTTTCTAAATCTTCTAAAGAACCAAAGAAGTTTGGATACTGAACACAAACTGCTGCTGTATCATCATCTATTGCAGCTTCTAATTTCTCTAAATCCGTAACAGTGCCATCTAAATCTATTTCTACAACATCAATATCTTGAGCTTTCGTATATGTTTTAAGTACTTCAATAGTTTGATAATGTACAGATTTAGAAACAATAACTTTTTTCTTTTTTGTATGACCAGCTGCTAATACAGCTGCTTCTGCAAATGCTGTCCCGCCATCATACATTGATGAGTTTGCAACATCCATACCTGTAAGTTCGCAGATTAATGTTTGGAACTCAAAAATCGCTTGTAACTCGCCTTGAGAAATTTCTGGTTGGTATGGTGTATATGCAGTGTAAAATTCCGATCTAGAAATTACATGGTCAACAACCGTAGGAATATAATGATCGTATACGCCTGCTCCTAAAAATGAAGCATGAGTTTCACTCGTAATATTTTTATTAGCTAGTTGAGACAGTTCCCTTAATAAAGCTGTTTCTGATTTCTTTTCTTTAATATTTAAAGGTTGATTAAACCTAACTGACTCAGGGATGTCAGTAAATAATTCATCTACTGATTTAATACCAATTACATCTAACATTTCTGATTTATCCTTCTCTGTTAAAGGAATATAACGATGACCCATTTTTTTCACTCCTATGATTTAAATGATGATTTTTTAACAATTTTAGCTTTAACTTGTCTTTTTCTTACTTGAATAAGTAGTTCTTTATCCAATTCAAACTCTTCTTTTTTAATTAAGCCCATAGCAATTGATTTACCTGTAGAAGGTGATTGAGTACCTGATGTTACATAACCTATTTCATTACCATCAGTATCTAAAATTTCATAATCAGTTCTTGGTATACCTTTATCAATCATTTCAATTCCAATTGATTTTCTGTCAGCACCATTTTCTTTTTGCTCTTTTAAAACTTCTTTTCCGATAAAGTCATCTTCAATCAATGGCTTTACAGCAAAACCTATCCCGGCTTCATATGGTGTAATATCTTCAGATAAATCTTGTCCATGTAATGGTAGACCCGCTTCTAATCTTAAAGTGTCACGTGCACCAAGACCACATGGTGTTACACCTTCTTTTATAAAACCATCCCAAATTAATTTCGTATCTTCAGAATGACAATATACTTCAAAACCATCTTCACCTGTATAGCCTGATTGAGAAAGTATAACTTCTTTACCAAATATCGTTACATTTTGTTTGAATTCAAACATTTTCATTTCACTAATATTAACGTCTACTAGTTTTTGAACAATTGATCTAGCTTTAGGACCTTGAATCGCTAATTGACCATAATCTGATGATTTATTTTCTACTTTTGCGTTAAATCCTTTTATTTTTTTCAACCATTCGTAATCTTTATCAGTATTACCAGCGTTAACAACTAATAAATATACAGAATCCTTCAGTTTATAAATCACTAAGTCATCAATAATACCGCCTTCTTCAGTACAAAGGACTGTATATTGAGCTTTAGAATCGTTAAGTTTTGTAATGTCATTTGTAAGTGCATATTGTACAAAATTAGACGCTTCTTCCCCAGTTACTAAAATTTCTCCCATGTGACTAACATCAAAAATACCGACTTCATTTCTTACTGCATTATGTTCTTCCTTAATACTTGTAAATTGGACTGGTAAAGCCCAACCTGAAAAATCAATCACTTTTGCACCTTGATCAAGATACGTTTGATATAACGGTGTCTTTTTTAATTCATTAGCCATTATTTTTCTTCCCTTCTTGTTATGTATAATAAAAAAACAGGGTAGCTTAAGCTACCCTGTTGAAGTACTCTTCAGGAATGCGTCACAAAGTTATCCTTTTGCCTGAGAGATTCACACTAACATGGCTTGCTCCTTCGGCGATGAATTATTCATTCATTCTCTCTAACTTTGATCATTCGCAAATATATCTTTGTCCAGAGAATTAATAATCTCTGTAACAACTACTTCTTTAGGTCTATCTGCATCAATATGTATGAATGCGATATCATTATAACTTGATTCTCGTTTTGAATACAAGCTTTTTAAATCTTCTAGTGATTTTCCATTAGCATTTGGTCTGTTTGGGTCATGATTAATTCTCTCATAAACTGTATCAACATCGCATTTTAACCAAATGTTATGAGGATTACCTTTCATAACATTTCTTGATGCCTCAGACTCAATAATACCACCACCAGTTGAAATAATAACGTCTTTATCAATCCATTCTTCCAGTGATTTTTTTTCCAAATCTCGAAAATGTGATTCTCCATACTTAGCAAAAATTTCTGGAATTGATAGTTTAGTTGTTTCAACGATATAAGTATCGATATCAACTAAAGGTTTGTCATAATGTTCACCTAAATAATTACCGATTGAAGTTTTACCTACGCCCATAAATCCTATTAATACTACTGACATTATATCGACTCCTTAGTTGCTATATTCCAACTTAAACTATATTCTATCTCATTATTCAGAAAATAAAAAGACTATAAATCATTTATTTAAAATAATTTTTATTTCGTTTTTGTAGTATTCTTCTAGATGATTATAGATTTTTATTTTATAACTATATTGAACGAGATAAAATGATAAAAAAGCAGAATAGACAAATAATATACTAAGAAGAAATGGTAAAATAAATCCATCATTTTTAAATAAATATCGTTTCACGAATTGTGATTCTCCCCTTAATGATTTCTAAGTCAATCTGTATATTACCATTATCGTTTTTATTGATTTTAAAAGATTTAATTTTATTTAATAAAGTTATATATCCTCTGCCATTTATACTTTTATAAATTTTAGAATTTAATAAGGTATACTCAGAACTCGAGAGTTTATGGGTAAAAATTATTTTATTATGAACCTGATTAAGTTTGATTTCAGCCTCTTTGCTCTCTTCTATAATATCTTTTCTAAACATTATTAATTCATATTCACTATGATTAAAAGCATTTTCTTTCAGAGCATATATACTTTGAATTAAGAATGGTATTAACGCTAATATAATCATTAAAAATGATAAAGATAATAACATTTCTAACATCGTAAACCCTTTGTTATTTCTGAACACAAACTTTTTCATAACTATACACGTCTTCCAAGCATACTTTGTCATTCAAATGACTTAATTTTATTTTAGTAGTATCGTACTTTATTTGTTTGGATTGTACTGATTGATATAGAATTTGATAAAGCTTAATTTGTTTCTGTTCACTTTGTATATGTTTATTTAATGTATGAACTATCGGTAATAAAGTGCCTCCTAACAATACGATAATAAATATAGATAACATTAAATCTATAAATACATAACCATTATTTTTCTTCAACAATTCTATACCACCCTTTTTCAATACGAAATATGACAAGATAACGTTTATTATTAAACTCTAGTTTTAATGTTCCAAATTGATTGATATTACCTTCTCCATCGTAAACTAATGTAGTGAATTTATTATCTTTAGATATTTTTCCTTTATATAGATTAATTGAATTTATATTTCCGTTATTAATTTGATATTGTATTTTGGTTGAATTTGGTTTAAACCATACAAGTATAGGTTGTTTAGTTGATAAAGATTTGGTTTCTAAATATTCTAATTTTGTTTCAAAATCATTAATGCCACTTGTTAAACCAAATTTATCTACAGAATTAATTGAAATGTGTATTGTTATGAGAACAATAATACTTAGAATACTCAACACAATTACCATTTCTATTAACGTGAAGCCTTTATTATTCATTATTGAGCTACTACTTCTCCGTTATTTAAAACAATGTTCTGACCAGATTTACAAGTCAATTGATTCTCTTTTATGAACCCATCACTTACTAAATCATTAATTGAATTTGGCTTAGCATCGTGTTTTAATGTATATGCTTCTACTTGGCCAGCAACCATTTTAACTTGTGCCTGACAACCAGTACTTTTCACGGTTTCAGACTGCTTGCTTATGTTAGGGATTATAATTATAAGTAAAATACTTATAATTAATAATACGATTAACATCTCAATCAACGTGAAGCCTTCTTCTTTTTTAAAAAACTTTATATTTTTCATTCTTTCATTTAATGCCATCAACCATTTGTAGCATTGGTAAAATAATAATTAAATATAATGTGACGATTAGGAATGCCAAAGTTCCAAAGACGATGGGTTGTACCCACTTTAAATGTTTGATAATAGATTTTTCTAATTTCTCAAGCATATATACACTAAAATAATATAATTCTAAGTCTAATTTAGATTTATGTTCTCCATGTGTAATATATTGAATCAGAGTACTATCAAAACAATTCAAGTTATTAATCGCTTGAGGTAAGGAGTCTCCTGATTTGATCGATTGTTGAATAAATAATCCGATATATTTTAATACATCGTCTTTAGTCTGCATAATATAAATTTCAATTATTTTATGAAGCGGTATGCCATTTTGAATAAAAAATGAAAAGTCTCTAGATAATCTATATGAGCGATACATCGAAATATATTGATTCAAAATAGGAATTTTATTAAAAAAGTAGATTTTCTTTGATACTTCTATACCTATATAGAAAAAATAACCTAATAACAATGTGAGTATTGCGATTAAAAATATAATTAATAACGAAGTTGGTAAGTAAGAAAATATTGTAGATAATACTTTTAATGAGGTAGAGACATTTATGTTCATTGATTGATAAATTTCATTGAATTGAGGGATAATCGTATGATTAACTGCGGTTAGTAACATGAAAAATATAAAAAATAAAAGTGTTGGATATTGAATCGTTTTTATAAATTTTTGTTTCACTTGTTCTATCTTTTTTAAATACAAAATTGAGTGATCTATAGAATCAATCATATTGCCATATTGTTCACCAAAATAAATTTGAGTGATAATAACTTGAGGATAATTTAAAAATGAAACAACTTCATGAAGTTGACCAGTATTTTTTACTATTTCAATAAGCTTTTCCTTAATACGTAACCTTGATAATTGCGAAAATTGATCAGTTAGTAATTGTACTGATTCCATTAATGTGAAACCTTGCTTTAACATATCTGATAAGCGTGTTAAAAATAGTATTTGGTCTTTCTTTAATATATTGCCTTTCTTCATCATGATTTATTTTCTAAATATAGATTAATTTCATGACTAAATATATAAGTCATTTGTCTATATCTATTTCCTAATTGGTCATTTAAAAGTCTTTGATTGGCTATACATGCGATACCTTGTTTTATTTGCTCTTTAGATATTCCAAGTTCTAAAAGTCTATAAATAGCCCCTAAATTATCTTTCGCATGCATTGTAGATAATATTAAATGACCACTTAAACTTGCTTGTATAACTTGCTTGGCTGTTTCTTCATCTCTAATTTCTCCTATCATGACAACATCTGGATCACATCTTAAAATGGCTTTAAAAGAATTATGATAATTTATGTTTGCTTTTTCATTTACAGAAACTTGTACTACACCATCTAAAACTTGTTCAACTGGGTCTTCAATCGTAATAATATGTTTATCTTTAATTTGTTGTAAGTCATATAAAAATTGGTACATAATCGTCGATTTACCCGAACCGGTTGGTCCTGTGAACAAAAATAAGCCTTCGGAATTAAACATTTCTTCTTTAATCATTTTATAATTGTCATCAATATTATGGTCAATATATTCTTCGAAATATTTAGGCGTTAACCTAATTGAGCAAGACTCAATTCCTAGACTTAAAGGTAAAGTGGATATTCTTAAATAATATTTATATATATCATCAAATATATATTGACCACTTTGAGCTTTATTCCTTTCACTTACATCTAGATGAGCAATAAACTTCATATAAATTAATAAACGGTTATATAAAGCGTTATTAATATCACAATCATAAATCGTATTCTCACCACTTATCCTCAACTGAACTTTGACTCGATCCTCTTTCACTGGAATAAAATGAATGTCCGTTGCTTTCAAAATAATAGCATCTTTGATAATTGTCTTAAATAAAGTTTCCATAATCGCCTCCTAATATATATAAACGTAATGAAAACCTTGTTTTACTTACTATATACTTTATATTTTGTAGTAATGCCTATTTACTTTTACACATAGTAACTTTATAATTGTAAGTGACTAAGAAAGTAAACACAGAGGGGGTTCATAAGAAGATGGATAAAGTTTTTAAAACTCTAGGCTTCTGGACTGCTATATTTGCTACAATGTTTTATGTTGGCGGTATGAACATGATGGCTTATTTCTTCGTAGCTCAAACAGGATTTTTCGTATTGTTGGGATACTTAAAATTAACAGAAAGAATGTATATGTATATATTCGCACTATATTTAGTTGTATGCTTTGTTGGATTTACATATTATTCAACATTCTTACTAGAGCCAAGTTTCGGACATCATGGTTAATAGAAGTTTATCTCAACCTAAAAACACCAATTCGTTATTTAACGAATTGGTGTTTTTTATAGCTTTAACTAAAACCATTTAAATAAGGATTGCTCATTTCTTCTTGTTCTATTGTAGTATCTGGACCATGGCCAGGGAACACGGTTGTATCTGGATTTAAAGATAGAAGTTTATCTTCAATAGAATTTAATAAAGTTTGAGTATCTCCTTTATATAAATCTGTTCTACCTATTCCACCTTTAAATAGTGTATCTCCAACGATTGCAAAGTCATCAAATACAAACGTTAAACTGCCTGGTGAATGACCAGGTGTATGCAGAGCTTCAAACTCAAACTCACCTATAACATGATGTCCTTCATCAATCACTGTTGGTATTGTTTTTTGTACTACTTGAGGTAACTGATATGCTTCAAACTTTTTAGAACCATTTTTTACAGTATCAGTTAACCAAGATTTTTCTTCGTTATGAACATAAACTTCAACGCCCTGCTTGTTGACCACTGCATCTATTCCACCAATATGGTCAAAGTGTGCATGTGTTAATAATATGGCAGCTAATTTTTTATTAAATTTTTTTATACGTTCATTTATAAATTCACCGTTATCACCTGGATCGATAACTAATAGTTCACTTTCACCTTCAATTATATAACAATTTGTTTCAACTATTCCTAAAGAATAACTATGGACTTTCATTTTCTTTCCTCCTCTTGTAAAAAGTATCTCGACAAAACACAATATTAATTATACAATTAATATGATAATAAAAGAAAAATGTATTGGGGGTAATGGAATGCCATTTATCGACACAGGGGAACTATTTGAATTATTCGGAGTAAAGATACATATCGGTGTTAATATTTTCTCATTGTTAATGCTAGCGGTATTTATACTCGGAATATTCGGTTTAATTTCAGCATTCAAAAACAAAAATGTTTTAGGCATTCTTTTTGGTGCGATTACAGTAGTAGCATTTGGTTTCTTTTCACTTGCTACAATATTCACATATGGATATCCAATATTAAGTCATTAAAGAAAGACGAGTTAAAACTCGTCTTTTTTTTATTTGTCTAAATGTCTTTGTACTGAATCTAATTTTTCATTCATTTTTCTCGATTTGTCTCTTCTATCATCAATCCTAATATTTGTACAAACTCTATCTAGTCCTTTATTAAATGGACTTTCATGAATCTCTTGTACAACTTCTAATAAATCTTTTAAGTCACCTTCAATTAATGTGTTCATTGGTGTTAATTGAAAATCTATTTTACCAGCTTCTTTATGTTTTTCCAAAATTAATTGAATATCAGCGATATACTCACTTACACTTGGTCCTTCAGTCCCGACTGGAATTACTACGACATCTACAATTGCCATTATGCATTCTCCTTATCTATTACATATGTTTTAATCAATGCTGCTGCACCAATAATCCCTGCATCGTTACCTAAACTCGCAACAACAATTTCTGTGTCTTCTTTAGCAGGCTTGAACGTCATTTTTTCATAATGCTCATTGATATATTCAATTAAAATATCACCGGCTTTACTAACGCCTCCCCCAATTATAATATATTTAGGGTTACTCATGACACTCATAATACTTGCCGCATACGCAATATAATTAGCAACTTTATCAATTATAAATAAACTAAACTCGTCTCCTATTTTTGCTGCATCAAAAACATCTTTTGCTGAAATATTTTTAGTTGTGATTAAGTCGTGGATACTAGATTTAACACTCATATTTGAATAATAATGGTGTACTAAATTAATAACACCAGTAGCAGAAGCTACAGTTTCTAAGCAACCTTTCATACCACAATTACATCGGAACCTTTTTTCATGATCTACTACGAAATGCCCAATTTCAGCTCCCGAACCATTATGTCCATGAACTAATTCATCGTTAGAGACGATTCCACCTCCAACACCAGTTCCTAATGTGATGCAAACAACATCACTTTCGTTTTGTCCGCCACCTTTAAACTTCTCTCCTAAAGCAGCTACATTAGCATCATTATCTACATAAATTGGGCCATCAAAATATTGTTGCATGATTTTTCTAACTTCAATTTTACCTGTCCAATTTAAATTGACCGCTCCATGAACTATGCCATTATCAAAATCTATTGGCCCAGGTACTCCAATTCCCATCCCAAGTACGTCTGATAAAGTAATATCATGTTTTTTTAAATGTACGTTGAAAGAATCGGAGATATTCTCTAATATTCCTTCCCCTGCTTTATTAGTCGCTATTTCCCATTTTTCAACTATGTCTAATTTTTCATCGAAAATCCCTAATTTACAAGTAGTTCCGCCAATATCAGCTGATAGTATATATGTCATTTATTTTCAATCCTTCTCTGATTTATAATTAATCTTGCTTGTAAAAATGTTTCCTTCGAAATTAACATCGATTTGTATAAATCTTTAATTTCTTGCTCCATCATTTCTAATTGATCATCTTCATTTTTAAAATATATTATATAACCAAATTTTTTCAACAATTGTTGTACATCATATAAATTATTCATCTTTAACTCCTAAATGCTGCGATTTCTTTTTTCAAAGCACTGTAATTTTTATTATTTCCATTTAATTTTATCGCTTTATCATTAAATTTCTCTGCTTTATCGTAATCATCTTTTGCACGATAACCTAATGCGAGTTGATAATTTAAATCTGCTGAGTCTGGAAAAGCTTTTAATCCTTTTTCCCATTCTAGTATAGCCTCGTCTAATGACTTATCATTAGCTTTAATTAGACCGCTAAGTATATATGTTTCATCTGACTCAAAGTGCTTATTTTTTATATGTGTAATCATCTTTTCAGCGCTATTAAAATTCCCTTGATTCATAGCATCTTTCGTTAATTCATCATAAATATAATGTTGTTGCCTATTAAAAATTACGATTATGAGAATAATAGTTAATACGAAAAATCCAATGAAATATAACCATTTACGCTTATCGTTGTCCATCCATTTTTGAATGCAATACATAATGATAGCACCACCGATAAATCCACCTAAATGAGCAAAATGGTTAACATTATTTATGAATAACGTAAATAATGAAATAATCAAAATACCTATAAATGTTTGTAAAACAAATTGTTTATTAATATTACTTTTAGTAAATAGATAAACGATAAACGCACCAATTAACCCGAATATTGCGCCACTAGCACCAATCGAAATAGAAGTTGTATCAATACTTAAAGAAACGATGCCAGCGAATAAACCGGAAATTAAGTATATCGTCCCCATCTTTATAGAACCTATGGCTCCTTCTATCAATTTACCAAATACGATTAACGAGAACATATTCATAAGTAAATGTGTGATGTCTGCATGTAAAAACATGGAGGTAAACAATCTATACCATTCGCCATGCACCACATTGAAATGAACGAGTCCTCCATAATCTATTAAGCTAATTTGTGAATCTCGCTTAAACACTAGAACTATTGATAACCATACAATGACATTAGTTGCGATTAAAAAATATGTTACTGGTGAAAATTTCAACATAAATTTATCTATAAAACTAGCGTTTAATAATTTATTTTTATATGTTGTAACAGACATTAATTTATTACGTTTAATTTGATGTTTTGTCACTACATGTGATGTTACTTTCTCAAAATCTTTAATTTCATTAATAACATAGTATTTAATTTTAGGACGACTAGTTTGCTTAAACTCTGTTAAGTCCATCTCTTTATCAGATATATAAAATACATCTAACTGTTCAAAACTAAACCCTATAAACTCTATTAAATTACTAAGATGGTCTGTGACTTTTTTAAAGTCAAAGTCCACTTCTTGATGAGTTGGTGTTTTATATATAAATCGTTTAACTGTTTTTTTAGCTTCATGAGTCAGCCAAATTTCGTCATTATCCTCATCAATTGATAATATTGTATAACCTTCTGTGTACACTAAATAATAAATCGACTTCCACATTCTTTTTAATTTTTCCATTTATTTTTCTCCATATACTTCTCTTGGTAATAATAATTCTTGTACTGGTACATCATGACTTTCTATATCAAAACCATGAATTTGTATTGGATATACTAAACTTAAAGTTGAACCAGTATAATCCGCAAGATATTTGTCAAAATATCCTCCACCATAACCAATCCGATAACCATCATGACGAAATACAACACCAGGTACAATAATTAAATCGATATCATCACTTATTTCCGTTTCTTTAGTAATAAATCTTATTCCTTTTGAATCGAATGATATAGAATTCATATCGTATAATCGCTGAAACTTCATTTCTTTTGTTAAGTAATTTGTCGTCGGTACATAAACTTCTTTATTTAATTTAAGCAATTCTTCGATAATAGGATCCGTATTCACTTCATGGTCCATGCTCAAAACAATTGCTACAGATTTAGCTTGTATAAAATAATCATGTTTAAATAATTGTTCATATAAATCTTCATCAAAAGTTAATTTTTGAGCTTTAGTTTGTTCTTTCATTTCTTGAAGCACTTTTTTTCTAAGTAATTTTTTAGTAGTCATGGCCTTCTACACTTCCTAAATAAATTATTTAAAACCACGTTAGACACCTTTAATAATAACATAAGAAATACAGGGTAAGGTAGTTGTTGCACCTTATAAATTCATTTTCATTATATAAAAATAAAAAACACATAACTATAAAATAGCCATGTGTTTTCATTCGTTTTATTATTTAGTTTCTCTATGAAGAGTGTGTTTACCGTCGCGAGCACAATATTTTTTCATTTCGATTCGCTCTGGGTTATTACGTTTATTCTTTTTAGAGATGTAGTTTCTTTCACCACAATCAGTACATGCTAAAGTTACGTTTACGCGCATGATGAACCCTCCTGTTCTTATTTCAATTAATATACGACCTTTTTATAATACCATCTATGGTTACAGAATTCCAGTATTATTTTTCAATAGATTCATAGTGTTCACCTGTTATATAGTAATAACAACTTTCACTTATATTTTTTATATGGTCGCCTATTCTTTCTAAATACCTTGCAGCTAAATGTGCTTGAGTCGAAATAAATGGATCATCATCTATTAAATAAGTTGTATTACTAATTTCTCTATACAAATCATCAATATCTGTATCTCTTTCAATAATCTCTTTGATTAATAATATATCTTTATTTCGAATTGCATTTTCTAAATCTTTTAACATTAACATCGCTAATTTACCCATTGTTTTTAATCTTGTAAGAATAAAATAATCAGTAATAATAACACGCTTCCTAATTTGAGCAATGTTCGTTGAGTTGTCCGCCATTCTTTCTAGTTCAGAAGCAATTTTAAGTGCAGAAATCATAACGCGCAAATCTGTAGCCATTGGTTGTTGTTTTGTAATTAATATTACTACTTTTTCATTAATATCATATTCCATTTTATTAATTTTACTATCATAAGCAATAAGTGCTCTAGCGTTTTTTTTATCTTCATCGCTTAACACTGACACAGACTGTTCTATCATATTATATACTTCTTTACCTAATTCAAATAAATCTTCTATAAGTGCTTTCAGTTCGCCTTCGTACTTTTCTCTTATAACCATATTAACCAAATCTCCCTGAAATGTAATCTTCAGTTTGTTTGTCAGCCGGATTAGAAAAGATTTTGTCAGTGTTATCAAATTCATTTACGTATCCATTTAAGAAGAAAGCTGTTTTATCAGAAATTCTAGCTGCTTGTTGCATGTTATGTGTAACAATAATGATAGAGTATTTTGATTTTAAGTCTTGTACTAACTCTTCAACTTTAAGAGTTGATATTGGATCTAAAGCCGATGTAGGTTCATCCATTAAAATAACATCAGGTTCTATTGCTAAACAACGTGCAATACAAATTCTTTGCTGTTGTCCCCCAGATAAACTGTAAGCATTTTGATCTAATTTATCTTTACACTCGTCCCAAATTGCAGCGCCTTTTAAAGAACGTTCTACAATTTCATCAAGAATTTTTTTATCTGTAATACCATGAATTCTAGGTCCATAAGTTATGTTATCATATATTGATTTAGGGAATGGATTTGGCTTTTGGAACACCATACCAACATTCGTTCTTAATTCTTCAACACTATATTTCTTATCAAAAATATTTTTATCTCTATAAATAATTTCTCCAGATGTTTTTACACTTGGAATTAATTCAATCATACGATTTAACGTTTTGATATAAGTTGATTTACCACAACCAGATGGTCCTATAATTGCTGTAACTTCATTTTCAGCAATATCTAAATTTATATTTTTTAAAGCATGGAAATCACCATACCATAAATCTAAATTGTTTGTTTTGTATACAATATTTTTTTCTTGTTCTATAATCTTTTTATTTTCTAAGTTTTCATTTGATGTAGCATTTTGAGATAACTCTCTTATTTTAACGTCTGTCATCATTATGACCCCTCTTCATTTTGATTTAAAGTTTACGTTGATATTTATTTCTAATATATATAGCTATTGAGTTCATTATTATGAGTATGATTAACAATACAATAATTGCCGCTGATGAGACCAATTGAAATTCAGCTTGTGGCAGTTTAGCCCAGTTGTATATTTGCATTGGTAAGGCCTGGAATGAATCAAATATACTATTTGGTGTTTTCATTAATATGGCTGGTATACCGATTACTACTAATGGAGCAGTTTCTCCTAACGCTCTCGATAAAGCTAATATGGTACCAGTTAATATTCCTGGTATAGAAGCTGGCAATACAACATTTTTAATTGTTTGCCACTTAGTACTGCCTAAGCCTAAAGAAGCTTCTCTAATAGACGAAGGCACTGATTTTAGCGCTTCTTGACTAGCTACAATGATAATTGGCAATATCATTAAAGACATCGTTAGTGCTGCTGCTATTACCGATTTCCCTAATGATAAATTCTCAAATCCTGCGCCTCGAACAAATATTGTTAGCCCTAATAAACCAAAGACTACTGATGGTACACCTGCTAAGTTAGAGATGTTCACTCTAATGAATTTTGTGAACCAATTTTCTTTAGCATATTCCACCATGTATATAGCTGTTCCTACTCCAAGAATGATAGATATTGGTGCAATCGTCATCATTAACCAAAGTGTACCAATTAACGCACCTTTAATACCTGCACTGCTTGGTGTCGTAGATGAGAAATTAGTAAAGAAATCCACATTAAGATGTGTCATTCCTTTTCTAAATATATCAAATAACAAAATAGCTAATACGACTAAACCTATTAGTGTACAAATTAAAAATACACTTTTAATAACTTTATTTTTCATTAGCCTAGTAGGTAATTTTTTGCGAACTATTGATTGATCTACTAAATTTGTATTCGACATATTAATACTCCTCTCTAAAGCGCTTCGTTACCCACTGAGAAATGATGTTCATAATAAATGTGAATAAGAACAATGTGAAACCAACCGCATATATACTGTAATAAATATCAGAACCATATGTTGCGTCACCAGTTGCAACTTGAACAATAAACCCTGTCATGGTTTGTATAGAACCTATTAAACTAAATGATGAATCCGGTGTGCTACCAGCTGCTAGTGAAACAATCATTGTTTCCCCAATTGCTCTAGAAATCGCTAATACAATTGAAGCAATGATGCCTGATAACGCTGCAGGAAACACTATTTTTGTAGCAAGTTCAAATTTAGTAGCTCCTAAACCTAATGCACCCTCTTTAATAGAATCAGGTACTGAACTCATAGCATCTTCACTCATACTTGTAATCATTGGTATAATCATGACCCCCACGACTAAACCTGGACTAATTGAGTTAAAGCTGCCTAATTCTGGGAAAACGCTTCTTAATATTGGTGTAACAAAAGTTAAAGCAAAGAAACCATAAACAATAGTTGGTATACCCGCTAAAATTTCTAAAATCGGCTTAATAATTCTTCTTGATTTATCCGATGCATACTCACTTAAATACAGTGCTGTTCCTAATCCAACTGGTACAGCAAAGACTGTTGCAACTGCAGTTACTTTTAAAGTACCGAGAATTAGAGAGAAAATTCCGTATTTAGGATCAGAAGAAAACGGCGCCCATTCTTTTGATAGTAGGAATTCCATTGGATTTACTCTTGTAAAGAAAGTTACTGTCTCAGTTAAAAGTGTAAATAATATCCCGATAGTTGTAAGTACTGAAACAGAGGCAATAAGTAGCAATACAATTGGAACTGCTTTATCAGCAAATACTTTTCCTTTATTATTATTATTTTTCTTTATTAATTCTTGAACAGAAGTTTGTTCTTTCATACAATTGACTCCTTCATTTTGAAAAAGGGCGACATTAAGACGCCCTTAGCTTTGATTGATTTTTATTTATTTTTTAAACTTTTCTAATGTTTCTTTATCTTTGTCATATTCTTCATCTTTAAGTGGAACATATCCTGCATCTTTAGATGCTTTCTTAGAATGTTCAATTACATATTCCATAAATCCGTGGAATGCATCATTTTCTTCTAGTGATTTATTTTTAGCGTATACAAACAATGGTCTACTTAAAGGATAAGAATTATCATTTATTGTTTTTTCTTCTGGTACTATTGCTTTATCTTTATCGTCTTTAATTTTCACTGCTTTTAATGAATCTTTATTTTCTTGATAGAAGTTATATCCAAAGAACCCAATTGAATCTTTGTTATCTTGCACTGATTTAACAATAACGTTTGTATCAGCATTTTTTTCTGATTTTAAATCTTTCTCATCTAATACTTCTTCACTAAAGAAATCGTAAGTACCGTGAGATTGGTCTGGTGAAAAAGCTTTTATTTTTTTATCTGGGAATTTAGAATTTACATCTTTCCAAGTTTTAGCTTCACCATTATAAATTTTTGCTAGTTCATCTTTACTCAATTCGTCTACAAAATCATTTTCTTTATTAACTGCTACTGTTAAACCATCTTGAGCTACTTTAAATTCTGTATATTCTATGTTTTCTTTTTTAAGTTTCTCTTTTTCTTCATCTTTAATTTCTCGAGATGCATTCGAAAAGTCTGTTTCACCAGCGATAAATTTTTCAAATCCTCCACCAGTTCCCGAAACCCCGATTGATACTGACACATCAGGCTGATCCTTTGAGAATTCTTCATTTATTTTTTCCATTACAGGTGCTACTGTTGAAGAACCATCACCTTTAACTTCACCACTTAATTTATCGTCTCCAGAAGATTTGCTTTCTCCTGAACTAGATTTTTCTGCTGCGCCTCCACAAGCACCTAATAATAGTGCAGAACTTAATGCAGTTGTAGTTCCAATCAATTGCCATTTTTTCATGTCAAATCCTCCTATTAATTACACCCTTAATCTTTATTACATCTTCACTTTACAATTACTTTATTAATTACAAATAAACCTAATGTAAAGTTTGTGTTAAGACGTTATGAAAGCGTTTATATCGTCATTAGTTGTGACAAATATAAGGCGAAAAGGCATAAAACAGCTAAATATAGCTGATAAAATAAAAGAGGAGCTTGGAATATAAATCCTCACTCAAAATAAATAAGTCCTCACTTTACTGATTTATTCAATTAGAAATGAGATATTATTTTTATATAAACTTCAATTTTGTTCGTGCATGCTTGCCTAGAGTATCCACTCTCTTCTTATTTCTTCATAAACAATAAGTGCGAGTAATAGATTGGTTAATTATGTTGCACGTGGACCTCGTCTTGCAACATTCGCTACTTTAATTACACAAATAAGAGGCTGAGACAATTTATTTGTCTCAGCCTCTTTATGAATTACTTCTTATCTTTAAAGTAATAATTTATGATATCTCTACCTAAGTCCCCACCTGGTAACCATGGTTCTGGTACTGGTTGGTTTGTATATGTGATTGAGAATGATAACTCAGGGTCTTTAGCTGGTGCATATCCTACATATGTTGAGTTAACCTGTGGTTTACCATCTTTAAATACTTCTGCTGTTCCAGTCTTACCTGCTGATCTAACTACAGTATCATGGAAACTAGAATACCCTGTTCCTTCTTCTTTATTAAATGCCATATCGAAACCTTTTTGGACTTGTTTTATTTCTTTATCATTATTGTTTACTTTGTTCATCACTTCACCTTTAAATGATTTCTTAATAGGTCCAAGTGAATCTTCATTAGTAGAATTTCTAATTTCTTTTGCTAAGTGTGGTTTTAAGCGGTAACCATCGTTAGCTATTGTAGAAACATATTGTGATAATTGTATTGGTGTATAAGTATCAAATTGTCCAATTGCTAAATCAATATAATTACCTGGATTATCTTTAATAGGTTCGATTTGACCTGCTGTTTCATTTGGTAAATCTATACCTGTTTTAACACCTAACCCTACTTGGTTTAACCCTTTTCTTAATTTAATACCGGCTTCTTCCACATCAGATGGTAATGACATACCACTATTATATGGTGTTCCCGCTAATAATAATGCTGTTTTATACATAAACACGTTAGATGAATGCATAAGTGCTTCAGCATCTGTTATTCTCTTCGTACCATCTTGGTTAAAGTAAGAACGTTTTGTTAAACCACCACTAAATTTTAATGGTTCATCGACCATTGAATCTCCAATTTTTAATGCATCGTTTTGATAACCCGCTAATAAAGTAGCGCCTTTTACAGATGAACCAACTGTATATTGACTTGTAATATTTCCGATATGATTGTCAGTAATTTTGCCATTTTCATCAATATCTCGACCTGCCATTGCAAGTACATCACCATTTCTTGGGTCTTGTACAACAACCATCACTCGATCCATATCTTTGGCACCTTTATTTCGTAATGATTCTATATGTTTATCAACATATTCTTCAACTTTTTTCTGTAAATCTATATCGATTGTTAAGACAAGATCATTACCTCTAGACCCTTCAGATATAACTTCAGAACTTGTTATTTTTCCGGATTTATCAGTAACGTATTTCATTTTTTTCTTAGAACCTTTTAGAATATCTTCATATTGGTATTCTAAATATGATTTACCTACTCTATCGTTTCTTGAATATCCTTTTGATAAATAGTCGTTTACTAATTCTTTCGGTAAACCTTCCTCTTTGCTAGAAACATCACCAAATAATGTTCTTAGTGTTTCTTCATATGGATATCTTCTTTCCCAGTCCATTGTCGTATTAACACCTGGTAATTCAGATAAATGTTGAGATACTGCTGCATATTCTTCATTGCCTACATCTTCATTTTTTATGACTACCGGGCTTAACTGAGAACCTGAATTCATTTCTCTAAAAATAGCTAAAACTTGTAAATCGTCTTTAGATAATTCATCTGTATATTTCTTCGTCACTTTATTGTATAAAGCTTCATCATAATCATCTTGACTTATGTTACCGTCAGAGAAAAGTGCTTGTTCATCTTTCATAAGTTTTTGCACTTTATCTTGATTTTTGATAATCCAGTAATCTTGTTTATCTCGATCTGTGATACGAGAAGTATCCATTTTTATTAAATGAGATAATTTTTCTGCAATATCTAAAATATCATCCTGACTCGTTCTTCTATCTCTTGTATATGTAATTGCTTTCTTAGATTCATTATCGACTAGTACTTTTCCATTTCTATCGTAAATTCGACCTCTAGGGACCGACTCGTTCACAGTTATTGATTCTGTACTATCAATTGTTCTCTTATACTCAGCACCTTTTACAATTTGTAAATACCCTAATCGCATAATTAAGACTGAGAATAAAATGACAACTATCCCTAAGATGATACTTACGCGTTTATTCATTAAAAGTCGAAATTCTTCTTCTTTAGATTTCTTTTTTAATCGTTTCAAGAACTAAACCTACCTTTTCAACTCTAATATAATACTTTCATAATATATGATTATAGCTAACAATGCCATTGATATAGTTGAAATTTTATAAAAAAAGAGAGCGAGAGGAAAATCTCTTTTTTCTAAAAAGATTTCGTTATCTCACCCCAGCTTGGATGATTAGGAATGAAAAAAGCTTGATATAAGAGAATTTCAATCCAATCAACTACTGCCAATAAAAAACAAGTCCGGGACAATTAATTATGCCCCGGACTCTATTAATAAATTATTTTGCTGCTTGGTATAATTCGTTTACTTTATCCCAATTTACAACATTCCAGAATGCACTGATATAATCTGGACGTTTATTTTGGTATTTCAAGTAGTAAGCGTGTTCCCAAACATCTAATCCTAATACAGGAATTTTACCTTCAGATAATGGGTTATCTTGGTTTGGAGTTGAAACGATTGATAATTCACCGTTATCTACAACTAACCATGCCCAACCTGAACCGAAGCGTCCAGCTGCTGCTGCTGCAAACTCTTCTTTAAATTTGTCTAATGAACCGAAAGTAGAACTGATTGCATCTACTACTTCGCCTGATGGTTCAGAAGCATTTGGAGTTAACATCTCCCAGAATAATGAGTGATTGTAATGTCCGCCACCATTGTTTTGAACTGCAGTACGGATATCATCTGGTACAGAATTTAAGTTTTTAATAATATCTTCAATAGATTTACTTTCTAAGTCAGTACCTTTAACTGCATCATTTAGTTTTGTTACATAAGTGTTATGGTGTTTCGTATGATGAATCTCCATTGTCTCTTTATCGATGTGTGGTTCTAATGCATCATACGCATATGGTAATTTTGGTAATTCAAAAGCCATAAATAATCATCCTCCTCATTTGTTTTACATACTTATCTTATCAAGTTTATTCTATTTAAACAAATCTTTTGTTTATTAATATTCAAAATATTTAGTTTAGTATTTAATCATGTTGCACTTAAATCGATTTATCATTATTATTAATTAAGAATGAGGTGAACGCATGCAATATGTTAATGAATTAAAGAGATTGATTAAGCATCCAAAAAAATATCCCATGTATAGAATTACTAAATTGAGATATGTTTTTCTACATATATTACTACTGAGTATAATTCTAATTATACCGAATACTATTCAGTATTTTCAAATCACTCAAAATATATCTACATTAGCTCACGAAGAAGTTGATGAAATTCCTAAGTTTAAAATACATAATAATGAAATGAAACTGTCTGAAGAAAAAATCATTAAACTAAATGATAAACATTCTATTGTATTTACTAAATCACAACAATTTAAAATGAAACCCGAACATCTAGTCGTCTTTAAACCACAGGACATAGAAATTTCAAATTATAATGATCATACTAAAATAAGTTATGGTTCTTTATCAAGTGTAATTCATGATGAAAAGGATTTATCTAGTTTTATCGATACTATTAATGCTTCCAAATATTTTTATTTCTCTATCATTATCTTACTATTATTGTTTATACAATTTATGAGTATTTCATTTAAAATTGCTATAGTTGCTTTTATAGGTCACTTAATTAGTATCCTGTTAAATAAAAAATCTAGATATATGACTTGGTTTAAAATGATAACATTTATTATATCTATCCCTACTTTAGTCTTATTATTAGGTATTCTTATTGGGAACGCTTTATTAATGTTTGTATCATGGTGTATAATAATTGTGGGCATTATTGTTACGGCGTATTATTTACCAAACGGAAAGAAACGTGCTAGTCTTAAACAATAATAAATTAAATAAAGGGGTCTTATCATGTCACAAATCACTCATCGTACTAAAACGAAGCCAGTTAAAGTGGGCAATTTAACAATAGGCGGTTCTGATGAAGTCGTTATTCAAAGTATGACGACTACTAAAACACATGATGTTGAAGCAACAGTAGCAGAAATCAAACGTTTAGAAGAAGCAGGTTGTCAAATAGTCCGTGTAGCTTGTCCTAACGAAGAAGATGCTTATGCTATTAAAGACATAAAGTCACAAATTAACATTCCACTTGTCGTAGATATACATTTCAATTATAAATTAGCATTAATTGCAATTGAAAACGGTGCTGATAAGATTCGTATCAATCCTGGTAATATAGGTAGAAGAGAAAAGGTAGAAGCCGTTGTAAAAGCATGTAAAGAAAAAAATATTCCAATAAGAATTGGCGTTAATGCAGGCTCTTTAGAAAAACATATTATAAAAAAATATGGTTACCCTACTGCAGATGGTATGGTAGAAAGCGCATTACACCATATTAAAATACTAGAAGATTTAGATTTTCATGATATTATCGTATCTATGAAAGCTAGTGATGTTAACTTAGCTATAGAAGCTTATACTAAAGCAGCACAAGCTTTTGATTACCCATTACATTTAGGTATTACAGAAAGTGGTACGTTATTTAATGGTACTGTTAAATCATCAGCAGGTTTAGGGGCTATTTTAAGTCTAGGCATTGGAAATACTTGTCGAATTTCATTATCTGCCGATCCAGTTGAAGAAGTTAAAGTAGCTAAATCTTTACTTAAAGCTTTCGGCTTAGCTAGTAATGCGGCTACTTTAATTGCATGCCCTACTTGTGGACGTATTGAAATTGATTTAATATCCATTGCCAACGAAGTTGAAGAATACATTTCTAACCTTCAAGTACCTTTAAAAGTAGCGGTATTGGGTTGTGCAGTAAATGGTCCTGGCGAAGCTCGTGAAGCTGATATAGGTATAGCTGGAGCACGTGGAGAAGGACTTTTATTCATGAAAGGTAAAACAGTTCGAAAAGTGCCAGAAGAAACAATGGTGGAAGAATTAAAAAAAGAAATCGATAAACTGGCAATAGAAATGGAAAAAGCATAAAGTTCAACAAAACAGGAAAAACAAATTAAGGCACAATAAATTTTATTTATTGTGTTTTTATTAAATTTATAAAAAGGTGATTTAAATGACTCGGAAACCAAGATTAGGAATAGATATTGATGGTACAGTTACATGTCCCAAAACTTTCGTTCCTTATTTACAGAAAGATTTTAATGAGAAATTACGTTATGAAGATATAACTGAATACAATTTAGCTAATGTATTAAAGTGTGAGGAAGAAGAAATGTTAAACTGGTTCAAAAATAATGAATCTTATATATATCAAAATTCCCCAGTTGCTGAAGGCGCTAAAGATATATTAAACCAGCTAAAACACGAATATGAATTATATTACATCAGTGCCAGACACCACTATTTAGAAGATATAACTAAGACTTGGTTTGATACACACAATATTCCTTTTGATCAAATCATATTAACAGGGAGCCACGATAAATTAAAGGTTACTAAAGAACAACGTATTGATGTATTCTTTGAAGATAAATTAGATAATGCTTTAGATATTAACGAAAAGCTTAATATCCCGGTCTTTTTATTCGATACGCCTTATAATCAAAAATCACTTAATAAAGGCATATATAGAATTAATAATTGGCATGACGTATCAAGCATTTTAAGTAAAATATAAAAAAGGACTTCTTCACTAGATTTAACAACTAATGAAGAAGTCCTTTTAATTTATCCCGTTTTACAATTTTCGCATTTACCGTATACTTCTAATTTATGTGAAGTAATTTCAACATTTCCTAACTGTTGTTTGATTACATCCATTGGACAAAAATCAATAACTTTTGTGTTTCCGCATGATTCACAAATAAAGTGATGATGGTGATGATCCTGACATGAAATTCTAAACTTCATTTCTCCATCTATTTCCGTACTTTCTATAATATTTAGAGATTTAAATAAATATAAGTTTCTATAGATAGTATCAAACGATAAACCTTTGTAATCATCTTTCAAAGCTTCTTGAATATATTTAGCCGTTATATATTTATCTTCATTAACAAATAATGAAATAATATCGCGGCGTTTATTTGTATATTTATGTCCTTCACTCTTCAAGATTTGAATGGCCTCTTCTACTTTCAAGATGATAGCCTCCTTTTTTTATCAATACTTTACTATAAGTAATACTTCCTAATAACTCTATTATCAATAAACCTACTATAATACCACCCGGAGAAATATTCAAATAGAATGAAAGTATTAATCCCAGTATTACAGATAATTCACCAAATAAGATACTTAATCCTATTAGTTGTTTAAAGCCTTTTGCTAGTCTCATACTCGTAGCAACTGGTAAAGTCATTAAACTACTGACTAATAATATTCCTACAACTCTCATTGAAGCGGAAATAACTAGCGCTACAATGACAATGAATAATAATTGAATCCACTTAGGCATCCCTATTACTCGAGAATATTCTTCATCAAATGATAAAACGAAAAGCGATTTATACAGTAACATAACAAATATTAATACGATGATTGTTATAGCCAATATCGTAAATAAGTCACTTAAATTTACAGCACTAATTGATCCAAATAAATAACCAAATAAATCTTGATTAAAGCCACTAGCTAAAGAAATAAAAATAACACTTATTCCAATACCTGCGCTCATAATAATTGGTATCGCGATTTCTTGATAATGTTTGTATTCAGTTCTTAACTCTTCAATTAATAAAGCACCTGCTATCGAAAAGATAATACCGAACCATATAGGATTTACAGCAGCAAATACTGGACTAATGCTCATAAAGAACAGTCCCATAGAGATACCACCAAGCGTCACATGGCTCAATGCATCCGCGATAAGAGATAATCTTCTTACAACGATAAAAGCACCAATTAAAGGCGCAATTAGCCCAACAAGGATACCACTAATAAACGAATATCTTATAAAATCAAAATTCATAAAAGCATCGATCATACACAGCACGACCTTTCGAGCTCATATGATTGTGTATGCTGTTCATACGTAACCCAATACGCATTAGAATCATTGGGTGTACCTTCCATATATCATAACTCCTAACCATTTTTGTTTTGTTTATTATACTTTAGTTTATGTAGCAAGAAGCTAATCACTTAAAATCATATTTATCCTATTAACTAACATTTTCATTTAAGTTACACAATTCTTACTTTTTTATTAATAATTTTTATAGTCATTTAAAGTACTATTAGTAGTGTAAATCGTATTCATTACTAAATCAACCTTAATTGTTTTATAAAATAAAGTTTTAACCTCAATGTATTATTTTAAAATAGTAATAAAAAATAGCCGCTTGTGTAGCACCACAAACGACTAAACTTCAATAAGCTATGGTAAAGTAGACCTATTATTATCTATGGCCTAACATTTTACACTTAGTACACCACCCAAAGCTACTGAGTGTTTTTAGATTTATATAGTAACATTACATTTTGTAATGCGCAATATTTTTTGTCTATTCGCTTATGGCTTCTTCTTCAACACAACAACTTCTATCGTGCTGATGGTCTACGAACTGGACTGGATGTCCATATATTTTAGAAATAGCTACTTCATCTAATGATTTGAATGATTCGCTTGTTCCATGGAAATGTATGTGTTGGTTTAGGCATGCTACTTTACTTGCCGTGTCTGCAACTACACCAATGTCGTGTGTTACTAAAATAATTGTGATTCCCTCTTCTTTCAGTTGTGTTAATAACTGATAGAATTCTGATACGTGTCGTGCATCTATACCAACAGTTGGTTCATCTAATATTAAAATGCTTGGTTTAGATATTAAAGCACGTGCGATAAAAGTTCTTTGTTGTTGCCCTCCTGATAATTGGGCTATATTTTCATTTTTTAAATTACTTATATTTAAACGTTCTAATATTTCATCGACTTTTGCTACATCATCTTTATTAAACCATTTAAACAAACCTTTATTTTTAGTCAATCCACTCATAACAACTTCTTTTACAGTTGCAGGAAATCCTGAACTAAATGCGTTAGATTTTTGAGATACATAACTTATTTTTTCCCATGATTTATATTGGTTTATTTTTTTACCACTTATATATATATCACCCTTTTGTAAAGATAATAATCCTAAAATTAATTTTAATAACGTAGACTTACCTGATCCGTTCGGACCTACAATAGCTAAAAAGTCTCCTCTGTATATTTGGATATTAATATCTCTTAATGCTAATTTACTAGGATAACTATAACTTATGTTTTTTAATTCGAAAATTGGTGTTTCATTTTCCACATTATTCACCTCGTCAATAGATTACTATACAACGATTATTTATAAATGTAAATAGTAATGTTTACGAATAAAAAAAGAATGCTATATGATTAGCATTCTTTTTTTATTATTGATTAAATATTTTATCTTTTAAATCTGGATCAAATGTACCATTCTTTATCATTTCAATCTCAAATTTATATGGTGGTTTTTTATTTTTCTTATCATCACCGACATATGGTGTTTCTAATATTTTTGGCACGTCATTGAAAGCTTCATGGTTTACAATATAATGTAATGCATCATAGCCAATAGAACCAAAGCCTATATTTTCGTGTCTATCTTTTCTAGCACCTTGTGTGTTTTTACTATCGTTAACATGTAGCACTTTAATTCTATCAAGCCCTACAATTTTATCGAACTCATTTAATACACCGTCAAAGTCTTCTTTAACATTATATCCAGCATCATTTGTATGACATGTATCAAAACATACTGATAACCTTTCGTTATGTTCTACACCATCAATGATTTGAGCAAGTTCTTCGAAAGTTTTACCACATTCTGAACCTTTACCTGCCATTGTTTCTAAAGCAATACGAACATCATTATCGTTAGTTAAAACTTCATTTAAACCTTCTATAATTTTTTTAATACCTTTTTCTTCTCCAGCCCCAACGTGAGCGCCTGGATGTAAAACAATATCTTTCGCCCCAAGTGCTTCAGTACGTTCAATTTCAGATTGTAAAAATTCTACGCCTAAATTAAACACTTCAGGTTTCGTTGTATTCGCAATATTAATAATGTAAGGTGCATGAACAACAATATTTGAAAGGCCATACTCTTTCATAGCTGCTTGACCATTTTCAATATTTAAATCTTCTATTTTTTTGCGTCGTGTGTTTTGAGGCGCTCCAGTATAAATCATAAATGTTGAAGCATTATAACTAGCAGCTTCCTCTGCTGCTTGAAGTAACATCTTCTTACCACTCATAGAAACGTGAGATCCAATTAACATATCTGACACCTATCCTTTTCTACTTTGCTTTTTTGTACGTTTAGAATGTGCTTTTTTCTCTTTGAATTTCAGCTCATCTAATTCTTTCTTGAATTTCTTTTTATATCCTGGTTTTACTTTATTTTTTTTGTTACGTTTAATTCTTTGTTTTAAACTTTGTTCTATATTATCTTCTTTTTTAACACGTCTTGTACGTTTTTGACGATCTTTAATCTCGACAAATTCACCATTTTTTATATCAACGTGATTAAATTTATAGTTTTTCTTTTCGATTTGCGTAATTAAATCATCTTCATCAGGCGTATATAAAGTAATAGCAATACCTTTATAGTCTCCACGACCTGTACGACCAACTCTATGTGTAAAGAAGTCAATTTCTTTTGGCAAGTCATAGTTAATAACATGGCTTACACCTTCAATATCGATACCTCTTGAAGCTAAGTCACTTGCAACAACAAATTCGAAGTCTAACTGCTTAACACGTTTCATTTGTTGTGTACGTTCTCTTGGTGATAATCCACCATGAATAACACCAACTTTATAACCATGTTCAGATAAATAAGCCACTAACTCATTTGCTCTATCACGACTATTAGCAAAAATAATTGCTAAGTATGGATTAATAACGTCCATTACTTTTAACATTTTCGCTTGTTTCTCTTCACCTTTAGTAGGTATTAAATAAAAATCTATATTATCTTTATTAGATGATTCTGTTTCTATTTCAACAAATTCAGGTTTATCTAAATATTTATTTAAAAATGGATGTAATGCTTTAGGTATAGTTGCACTAAACACAGAAATTTGAGCAGATTTATCAAGTCTGCTAGCAATGCTGTCTACTTTAGGCATAAATCCTAAATCAATCATTAAATCCGCTTCGTCAATTACTACTGATTTTGCTAAATGTAAATCTAATGCTTTTTCTACAGCCATATCATCAATTCTATTTGGAGTTCCTACCACAACTTGTGGCGTGTTCTTAGACTTATCTATATCTCTTGATTTATCTGTACCACCAATATATAAATTGACTTTTATACCTTTTTTATATTCCGCTAAATGAGATGCAGCGTCATACAATTGTTTAGCTAACTCTCTTGTTGGAGCTAATATAATAACTTGTGGTTCTTTTAAATCTACATCTATTTTATCAAATAGTGGTAATAAAAATGCATGAGATTTACCTGTACCAGTTTGTGATTGTCCTATTATATTTGAACCCTTTTTAATTTTTGGTATTACACGTCGTTGTACTTCTGTCGGCTGGTTAAATTTCAAATCTTTAACTGCCTCAACTAATTCATTTTCTAATTGAAAATGTTCAAACGGATGCTTAGACATAAGCGACCCTCCTCGTTTCTTTTTCACTTCATATATTATATAGTAAATGAAAGTAATATGATAGAGTTTAAGGTTATTTTGATACTTTAATTAGTTTCAATCATTCTTGACACTTGTTATAATGATTAAGAATAAGGGGGGCTTTGTATGGAAATCGTTAAAATAACGCCTAGAGGATATTGTTATGGTGTTGTAGATGCCATGGTTATTGCACGAAATGCTTCATTAGATAAAACGTTACCGCGTCCGATATATATTTTAGGTATGATTGTTCATAATAAACATGTGACTGAAGCTTTTGAATCTGATGGTATTATTACTTTAGATGGCCCAAACAGACTAGAAATTTTAGAACAAATCAACGATGGAACTGTTATATTTACTGCGCACGGCGTTTCTCCAGAAGTTAAACGTCGCGCCAAAGAAAAAGGGCTTGTATGTATTGATGCCACTTGTCCTGATGTAGAAAACACACACCAATTAATTAGAAATATGAAATCAAATGGCTATAACGTTGTTTATATAGGTAAAAAAGGCCATCCAGAACCAGAAGGTGCAGTAGGAGTAGCACCAGATATTGTACATTTAGTTGAAACAATTGATGATATTAATGCTTTACCCGAGTCTTTAAAAGATAAAAAATTAATCGTAACTAATCAAACTACAATGTCTCAGTGGGATGTTAAACACCTTATGGACGAATTAAAAGAACAATATCCAAATATCGAAATACACGAAGAAATCTGCTTAGCGACTCAAGTTAGACAAGAAGCTGTTGCTAACCAAGCAAACCAAGCTGATTTATTAATTGTTGTTGGCGACCCAAAAAGTAACAACTCTAATAGATTAGCACAAGTCTCTAAAGAAATTGCACATACAAATGCCTATAGAATTTCAGATATAAGCGAACTAAAAATTGAGTGGTTGCAAGGTGTAAGTACCGTTGCAGTAACAGCAGGTGCTTCCACTCCTACACCAATTGTTAAAGAAGTAATTGATTATATTAAAAATTATGACCCAACAAATATTGACGTTGAAAAACTTAAAAGTAATGTGCCAGTTGAAAAAATATTACCAAAAATTAAAAAAACAAAGCCTGTAGAAATTATGAAGTAATAATGATTAAATATTATAAGTTGCAGTGAAAGATTTCAAATCGGTGGAGTTTTTCACTGCTTTTTTATAAGGTAAGTATTAAATAGATAAGTTTTATTGGATTAATTAAATAAAAAAAGTCTGCGACACAAACAAATGCCCCAGACTAATTGATTAAACCTATTAATTGTACTTATAGTTTATTACATATATTCGTAAGGATCAGTATTAATATTTGATGATACAACGTTTATTTCACCATTAGTCCAATCTTCTAGTAATGATTTTAATCCGTCTTTCATGACATATTCACTATAGTGATTGGCATCTAATACGTTTATACCATCCATTATTGAATCTAAAGCTTCATGATGTTTCACATCGCCTGTAATAAATAAATCAGCCTGTTTATTTTTAGCGATATGAGCATAACCAATACCAGCTCCACCTACTATAGCAATTCTCTTAATAGTAACTTTTTTATCACCTATAAAACGAACTGCTGGTATATCTAACTGTGTTTTATAATGTCCAACAAAATCCTCTACAGAAAGTTCTTGTGGTAATTCTCCTATAATACCTAAACCTACTGAAGAAGCTTTCTCCATTTTAATAAAATCAAAAACAGGTTCCTCATAAGGATGATATTCGTATAATAATCGTGTTGCTAAAGCTTTATCTTTCCCATCAATCATTAACTCTAATTTCGTTTCATAAACTATTTTTGTTTTATTAGATGTACCTATATGGGGATTAGCATTTTCACTTGGCTTGAATTGGCCTTTACCTTGTGATTGGAAAAATACATTACTATATTCTTCTGTTTGAGCTAATTGATGATTATCAAATGCCTTTTTCATTTCTTCTACGTTTTCATCTGGTATAAATATTTGCAGTTTATAATATGTTTCATTTTGCTTATCTAAAATTTCCACATTAGTAAGTCCTATTTTCTGACCTATCATATAACTTACACCTTTATCATACACATCTAAATTTGTATGAAGGGCAATTAATTGTATGTCATTTTGGATTAATTTTCTTATAATCGGTCCATAACTATCATTTGTGATGTTTTGAACACCTTTAAAAATTAAAGGATGATGTGCGATAATCGTATTGATATTTTGTTCAATTGCTTCATCTACTACTTCATTCGTGCAATCGAGAGTTGTTAGTATACCATTCACTTCATTTTCTTGGTTACCAATCAACAAACCTACATTATCCCATGATTCACTACTTGAGAATGGTACATGCTTATCTATTACTTGTAATAAGTCTTTAATAATCATCATAGCACCTCTTTAATCTGTTTTATTTGCGCCTGTATTTCATTATAACGAGTTTGGTCTTTATGATTTTTTAGCTGATTACTAATATTCTCTAAAGATTCAATTTCTCTTTCCCATTTTTCATAAAATAATTCATCTTTTTCTATCATTAATTTAGGACCAAACTTTAATTCATTCTCACTTAATTGCATTTTCCCTTTTTTAGCAACAATAATCTCGTATATATGCTTTTTATCTTTAATCAATTGCTCTGCTTCAATGTTGTATCCTAACTTTTTCAATACTTGTCTAATTGGTAACGCATGTATATTAGCTTGTAATATTAAATCAGGGTAATGTATCAATTTTTCTTTACCTTCATCTAATATTTGAGCAATTAAAGGTCCACCCATACCACATATTGTAATAACATCTACCGTACCATTTACAACTTCTAATCCATCGCCTAACTTTATCTCAATAGACTTCGAAAGTCCGTGTAACTCGGTGTTTTTTTGAGCTGATAGAAATGGCCCTTTAACAACTTCCCCTGCGATAGCTTCTTTTACTAAATTATTTTGAATGGCGTAAATAGGCAAATAAGCATGGTCTGATCCTATATCTGCTAATTTATTATGATTTAAGTACTCACTAACTTTTGTTAAACGTTTATTTATTTGGATCATGAAATTTTCCTTTCATTAAAAAAATCTTTTGCCAAGGCAAAAGATTTTTTATTATTATTTAGCATCTTCTTTTAAATATTTGACAAGTGTGTCTAAATCTTTGTCTGAAATAGTCGCTTCGTCATGCGCAGGCATTGAACCTTTACCATCACGGATGATTTTTTTCATTTCACCAGCGTCATTAGAACTACCAGCTAATTTAGGACCCATTCCACCTTCAAGATTTTGTCCATGACAACTTGTACAATTATCTTTTGCAAATGTTGCAGCGTCAAACTTCTCAGTTTTTTCACCGCCACCTTTGCCTTCTTTTTCTTCATCCTTGTTAGCACCATGTGCTGACATGAAGAATATTAATCCCACACCGAGTAATAAAATCAGAATAAACGGGAAAACAGGATTACGATTCATTCATACAACCTCCCTTTTATTAAACCTTCATACAATTATATTTTATATTAAAACAACGCATTGTCAAAGGCTTTTTGGGATTAATATTAACTTTTACAAATTAGTCCATAAAATCTTTCAAGCGTTTACTTCTTGATGGGTGTCTTAATTTGCGTAAAGCTTTTGCTTCGATTTGTCTAATACGTTCTCTTGTTACACCAAATACTTTTCCTACTTCTTCTAAAGTACGTGTACGACCGTCATCAAGACCAAAACGTAATCTTAATACATTTTCTTCTCTATCCGTTAATGTGTCTAAAACATCCTCTAATTGCTCTTTTAATAATTCATAAGCAGCGTGGTCAGAAGGACTTTGTGCATCTTGATCTTCTATAAAGTCACCTAAATGACTGTCATCTTCTTCACCAATAGGCGTTTCAAGTGACACTGGTTCTTGAGCAATTTTCAAGATTTCACGTACTTTTTCTGGTGGTAAATCCATTTCTTCACCAATTTCTTCTGGTGATGGATCTCTACCTAAATCTTGTAATAATTGTCTTTGAACACGAATTAATTTATTAATCGTTTCTACCATGTGTACTGGAATACGTATAGTACGTGCTTGGTCAGCTATAGCTCTAGTGATAGCTTGACGAATCCACCATGTAGCATAAGTTGAGAACTTGAATCCTTTGTTAAAGTCGAATTTTTCTACAGCTTTAATAAGACCCATGTTACCTTCTTGAATAAGGTCTAGGAATAACATACCTCTACCAACGTAACGTTTAGCTATACTTACTACAAGTCTTAAGTTCGCTTCAGCTAAACGAGACTTCGCTACTTCATCGCCTTTTTCTATTCTTTTAGCTAATTCAATTTCTTCTTGTGCTGTTAATAGATTTACACGTCCTATTTCTTTTAAGTACATTCTTACTGGGTCATTTATTTTTACACCTGGAGGAGCACTTAAGTCATTTAAACTTAATTTATCATCAGTATCAGTAGAATCTTTTTCGTTAATAAGATTGATTTCATTTTCATTGATCAAATCAAAGAAATCATCCATTTGATCTGAATCCATTTCATAATTTTGCAATTTATCAGCAATTTCTTCATGACTTAAATGTCCAGCTTTTTTACCTTGTTCAATTAATTGATGCTTAACTTGTTCAATTGTTAAAACTGCTTCATTGTTAGCGCTATTGATTTTATTTAATTCTTTGTCAGACATGAATAGGCCTCCCGGTTATTTAACTCTTACATTCTATTCCGATTATATTGTACAATTTGTTCCAAATACTGTCTTTGCAACGCCATATCACCTGATTGCATTGCTTTATTTAATTGTTCATTTAAATATTCGATTGTATTTTCTTTAATTTCTTCAGGACTGATTATATTAATATAGTCTTCAATTTCTTCACTTTCTGGATCGTCATTAATAAGCAATGAATCGAGGTACATAACGGTTTCCATAATATTATGATCTTCAATGTAACTCGAAAAATCACTAATATTAAAGACATCGTTATTCTTATAATACCCATTTAAACGTGAAAAAATCACTCTATTATTCAATGAAGTAAAATCTTCTTGATTAATCCTAGAATGATATTCTAAAAATAACTGTTTTTGATTCATAAAATGTTTTATTAATGCTTGTTCAGCTCTACCGACTTTATCTAGTTTTTTTTCCTTGAAATCCGGAACATATTGGTCGTAATCGATAGTATTTTGAACTATATTAGGCGAGAGTTGATTTTTTAGACTGTTAACATCTACTTTATACAAATCAGCAACTTGTTGCAATACTTTTTTTCTTAAAAAGTCTGAGCGAATAAGATTTATATCATTAATTAATTCTTCTAAGTGTTGCTCGTGTTTTAAATCGTTGTTTTCATTAGCATAATATAATTGTTGTGCTTTAAATCCAACAAATGATTGTTTTTGACTATCTACAAACGATTTAAACGCTTCGTTTCCGTACTCTGTAATATAATCATCAGGGTCCATTTTTTTAGGTAAATGAACTACATAAACATTTATGCCTTCATTTAATAATATTTTACCTACATTTAAAGCTGCTTCATTCCCTGCGAAATCTCCATCATACAGCAAAGTTACATTAGATGCCAGTTTTTTGACCATAATAATATGTTCTTTTGATAAAGCTGTTCCCATTGTTGCTACAACTTGCTTTATATCCGCTTGATCTGCTTTAATAACATCCATAAAGCCTTCTAATAATATCACTTCATCGTTTTGTCTAATAAACTTTCTTGCTCGATCGATATTATAAAGCATTTTTCTCTTTTGAAATATAGGAGTTTCTGGGCTGTTTAAGTATTTAGGTGTCTGATCTGTATATGTACGCCCTGAGAAACCAACTGTTTTACCTTGAAAGTTTAATAACGGGAATATTATTCTATCTCTAAATCTGTCGAAATAATCAAAAGTTTCATCATTTCTACTTAATAACCCTGCCTCAAACGCTAATACTGCATCATATCCATTTTTTTCAAGAAAATCATGAGTAAATTTAGAATGGTTAGGTGAATAACCAATTTTTCTATCATTAATTAATTCATCTGTAAATCCTCTAGATTTTAAATATGCTAAAGCTTCTTCTCCTTCTTCAGTATGTTTCAAAATATAATGAAAGTTATTTGCCATTAGTTCGTGCATTTCAATCATTTTTATATGATCGTCTACTATTGCCTCAGAAGAACTCGGTTCATTACTTTCAACATGAATATCTACTCTACTTCCAAGTTCTTTTACTGCTTCAACAAATGGAATATCCTTAATTTCTTGAATAAATTGAAAGACGTTACCACCTTTTTTACAACCAAAACAATGACATATTTGTTTATCTTCAGAAACAGAAAAGGACGGTGTTTTTTCATCATGGAAAGGGCAAAGTCCAATATAATTACGACCTTTTTTTTCTAACTTTACATATTCACTTACAACATCTAATATGTCATTTTTTTCCCGAATTTCGTTTATTGTTTCTTGTTCAATTCTCATTATTTCACCCTTTAGCGGTTTTGTTGAGTAATGATTTTTATAATATCATTAGCTGTTTCTTCTATTGCTTTATCTGACACATCAAGTACAGGACAGCCAATTTTATCAACTACTTCTTCAAAATAGTGTAACTCTTCTTCAATACGGTCATCTTTCGCATAATTTGCATCATCACTTAAACCTAATTGTATTAATCTCGCTCTTCTAATGGCATTTAAATTTTTTTGATTAATTTTAAGCGCTATACATTTTTTTGGATCAATATCAAATAATCCTTCTGGAGGTGCTACTTCCGGAACTAATGGAACGTTCATCACTTTATATCTTTTGTGAGCTAAGTATTGCGATAAAGGGGTTTTAGAAGTTCTAGATACGCCTATTAGTACAATATCTGCTTTAGGTAATCCTCGTGGATCTCTTCCGTCATCATATTTAACAGCAAATTCAATAGCTTCTATCTTCTTAAAATAATCTTCATCTAATTTATGAATATTGCCTGGTTCATTAAGAGACTTTTCATTTAACTCATTGCTCAGTATTGTCATTAATGGCCCCATAATATCTACGTTTTCTATGTTATGTTCTTCTAGTTGTTCCTTTAAGTAATTTCTCATATCAGGTTTCACCAATGTATATACAACGATTGATTTTTGTTCTAAAGCGAGTGATACTACTTCATTAATATTATTTTCATTTTCGATGTAAGGCAATCTAACAATATCCAATGCATTACCTTCTGTTTTAAATTGTGAAGTACATGCTTTAGTTACAAGTTCAGCTGTTTCTCCTACTGAATCAGATGCAATGATTATTCTAATTTCTTCCATTTGAAATATTCCTCCTACTCGTCTTCGATAAGTGAAACAAAAGCTCTAGTTATAGTAGTTTTTGTTATTCTACCTTTAACCTTCAATTTATTATCTTTTACTTTTTTCACTACTGGTAATGCATCAATTTGCTTATCAATTAATAATTTAGCAGCATAGATTAATAAATCTTCTTCTAAACAAACTGTAATATTTGGCATGCGGCTCATATTTATACTTACTGGTGTCTCTTTTAAACTTTGACCACCAATTGCTGCTCTTAAAAGGTCTTTTCTTGAACATACACCTATTAAATAACCTTCTTTATCGATAACAAACAATGTTCCTACATCTTCTAAAAACATTTTACAAATTGCTTCATATACTGAAACACTTTCTTCTATAACAACTGGTATAGCCATAGATTCTTTAATTGTTATTTTTTTGATAGAATCACTTAATAATTGTGTACTAGATTTTCCTGTATAAAAATACCCCACCCTCGGTCTGGCATCTAAATATCCAGCCATTGTTAAAATAGCGAGATCCGGTCGTAAAGTTGCTCGCGTTAAGCTTAATCGTTGAGCAATTTTTTCTCCTGTTATCGGGCCATTATTTTTCACAATTTGAACGATTTGCTCTTGTCTTTGATTTAATTCGATTTCTCTCACCCCTTCAAACACAACTCAGTTATATTGATTATAACATGACTGATAAAATATACTCAATTTGAATACTTGTTTTTACTTGATTAGTACCAAATTGCGTGCTATATTTTAATTAACTTTGAAATTAAAAGCGAGTTAAGGACGGTGAAAGCTTAACAATAAAGTTTTGGCTTACAAATATATATATATAAAGTGAGTGGCTACACTAATTTGGGTGGAACCGCGGGTAATATACTCGTCCCAAGGCATTGATACTTGATGTCTTGGGGCTTTTTTAATTAAATGAGGAGTGAATTTTTTATGGCAAAAGATATGGATAAGATAGTTACGTTAGCGAAACACAGAGGTTTTGTATTCCCAGGAAGTGAAATTTATGGTGGTTTAGCTAACACATGGGATTATGGTCCTCTAGGTGTAGAATTAAAGAATAATATCAAAAAAGCTTGGTGGCAAAAATTTATTCAGCAGTCTCCGTATAATGTTGGTTTAGATGCTGCAATTTTAATGAATCCAAAAGCTTGGGAAGCATCAGGACATTTATCAAACTTTAACGACCCAATGATTGATAACAAAGACTCAAAAATTCGTTATAGAGCAGATAAATTAATTGAAGATTACATGCAAAATGTTGAAGGCGATGAGAACTTTATTGCTGATGGCATGAGCTTTGATGAAATGAAACAGTTAATTGAAGACAAAGGTATCACTTGTCCAGAAAGTGGAACAGCTAACTGGACTGACATTAGACAATTCAATTTAATGTTTAAAACTTTCCAAGGTGTAACAGAATCATCTACAAACGAAATTTTCTTACGTCCTGAAACTGCACAAGGTATTTTTGTTAACTACAAAAATGTTCAGCGTTCAATGCGTAAAAAATTACCATTCGGTATCGGACAAGTTGGTAAATCATTTAGAAATGAAATAACACCAGGTAACTTTATTTTCAGAACAAGAGAATTTGAACAAATGGAACTAGAATTCTTCTGTAAACCTGGTACTGAAATTGAATGGCAAAATTACTGGAAAGATTTCGCAGCAAATTGGTTAACAGATTTAGGTATTAAAAAAGAAAATACTAAAATGCGTGATCATGATGAAGATGAATTAAGTCACTATTCAAATGCTACAACTGATATTGAATATAAATTCCCGTTTGGTTGGGGAGAACTATGGGGTATCGCTTCAAGAACAGACTATGATTTAAAACAACATAGTGAATTCAGTGGTGAAGACTTCAATTATCACGATCAAGAAACAAATGAAAAATACATCCCTTATTGTATTGAACCATCACTTGGTGCAGACCGTGTAACATTAGCATTTTTATGTGATGCTTATGAAGAAGAAAACGAAGGTGAAAAAGAGCAACGTACAGTAATGCATTTCCACCCTGCTCTAGCACCATATAAAGCAGCAATTTTACCATTAAGTAAAAAGCTATCACCTGACGCTATTAAAGTTTATGAAAAATTAAGTGCAAACTTCGCAATCGACTTTGACGAATCACAATCTATTGGTAAACGTTACCGTCGACAAGACGAAATTGGTACACCTTACTGTATTACTTTCGACTTCGACTCATTAGAAGATAATCAAGTAACAGTACGTGACCGTGATACAATGGAACAAATTCGTATGCCAATTGATGAAGTTGAAAACTTCTTAGCGGAAAAAATTAAATTCTAATTTTTAATTTAGAAAACATACACCCCTTAAATGAAATTTAAACGCTCATTTAAGGGGTGTTTTTATATTTTTAAATTTTCAAGTTGCTTTATTAACTTTTTGGTTTTAAAAATAACGCCTATATATTCATCGTACATATTATCGATAAGGTTTTGTATTTCTTTTTTTATATCATCATTGATTTTAAAACTATTTAAATTCTGTATTGGTAATTGATACATTAAATTCATAAGATACAATGCTCTATTTGAAATTCTAAATGCATGCTCATCATGAATTAATGCCTGATTACTTAAGGGACCATTATATATAAAGCTGTAAGCATTAAGTTGTTGTTGATCCATATCACCTGTTACAACACATGCATTAAACCTTGGTTCATAACCATATTTAGGCATACATTTTAAAGCGACAATCATACTCATTGTGTCAGCGTCGACACCCTTCTCTACCGCTTGAAAAACACCTAGCAATAATTCATAGAAAAATGCATCATGCTCTTCAGCTTCAAGTGCTTTATCTATTACTTCTATGCAATAAGCACCATAAGCGCTTTTAAATATATCACTTTGCATCATTCTATGACTATTAATAATGTCAGCAGAAGTTAAAGTGCCCATTCCTTTAAATTTAGAAAAAATAAACAAGCCATGTACAAAGGGTTGAGTAGCACCTTGTAAATGATGACTTGTTTTTTTTGCACCTCTAGCCATAAGCGGAACTTTATGACCATGTTCATTTAAAATTGTAATGATTTTATTATTTTCACCGTAATCTACAGAGCGAATGACAAAACCTTCTTGTTTATAAAGCACTTTATCATCGCCTCCATTCTCATTAATACTCGTCTTCGCGATAACCCATTTGCTTAATAAAGTTAGGTTTATTACGCCAATCTTTTTGTACTTTAACCCATAAATCTAAATAAACTTTAGAACCTAACAACATTTCAATGTCTCTACGTGCCCGTTTACCTATTTCTTTAAGCATTTTTCCACCTTTACCGATGATAATACCTTTTTGTGAATCACGTTCTACATAAATTGTTGCTTCTACATGAACTTTTTCATTTTCAGCTTTTGTCATTTTATCAACATTTACACCTACTGCATGTGGTATTTCTTGATTCGTCAAATGCAAAGCTTTTTCTCTGATTAATTCTGCTACAACAAATTGTTCAGGGTGATCAGAAATTTGGTCTTTTGGATAATACATTGGACCTTCTTCAAGATATTTTTTGAATTGAGCTAATAACGTTTCAATATTTAAGCCTTCTAAAGCTGATATTGGAACAATTTCTGCAAATTCCATAGTTTTTTGATATTTTTCAATTTCAACTAATAATTGGTCAGGGTGTATTAAATCAATTTTATTTAAAACTAAAAACACTGGTGTTTTAGTTTGTTTAAGTAACTCAATGATATATTCATCACCTTTACCTATGTTTTCATCAACATTTACCATAAACATGATTAAATCCACTTCTTTTAAAGTGTTTTTCGCTATTTTCATCATGTAATCTCCTAAAGCATGTTTAGGTTTATGAATACCTGGAGTATCAATAAATATCATTTGTGCATCATCCGTTGTTAATACACCTTGTACTTTATTTCTAGTAGTTTGTGCTTTATCTGACATAATCGCAACTTTATGACCTATAACTTTATTCATAAATGTTGATTTGCCGACATTAGGTCTACCTATAATAGATATAAAACCTGATTTGAATTCGCTCATTTATCCTAAATCCTTTCCTGAGAAACCGAGTGGTAATAATTCATTAACAGTCGTTTCAATTCTTTCTTCTGTTTGATTTGTTAAAAATACTGGCATATCATCGTCACATAGTTCTTTAAGTACTTGTCTACATGTTCCACATGGTGAAGAAGGTTCATCAGCATCAACTGTAATTGTAATACATTTGAAATCACCGGGTCTATAACCATCTGACATTGCCGCCACTAAAGCTGATCGTTCTGCACAAATAGTTGATGGATAGGCTGCGTTCTCAATATTTGCGCCATAGTATGTTTTTCCGTCTTTCGTTATTAAATAAGCACCTACATTAAATTTAGAGTAAGGTGTATACGCTCTTTTTTGCGCTTCTCTAGCACCTTCATACCATTCTTTTAAAAATTCCATATTTTCCATCCCCTTAAAAAATATTTAACAATTTAGGTAAAAATATTATTATCCCGATAATGATAGCCATAATAGATGCTAATAATACTGCTAAAGCAGCTGTATCTTTAGCGTGCTTTGCTAGTATATGAAAATCATCAGTGTACATGTCTACAATGTATTCTATTGATGTATTGAGCACTTCTGTTATTAAGACTATAAAAATGGCAATTAAAACAAATAACCATTCATACATATTTAACTTAAAAACAAAACTCAAAACAATAACAATCAGTGCCATTAATAAATGAAATAAAAAATTATTATCTTTCTTTAGAATCGTAAAAAGTCCTACTACAGGAAATTTAAACCTATTAAAAAATTTATTCACGTGTAAGTCCAAACTCAGTTAAAATTTCATCTTGTCGTGAAAACATTTCTTTTTCTTCTGATTCTGCCATATGATCATAACCTAGTAAGTGTAAAAAGCCATGTAATGCTAAAAATCCTAATTCTCTACTTAAGCTATGATTATATGATTCTGCTTGCTCTTTAGCAACTTCTAAACAAATTATGATATCACCTAATATTCTAGGCATATCTAACCCTTCAATCTCTGGTTCATCTTCTTCTAGAGAAAATGAAATAACATCTGTTACTTTATCTTTATCTCTATAGTCTCTATTGATTGCTTGTATTTCGCTTTCATCGACAAATGAAATAGATAATTCTGCTTCTTCTTCAATTTTTTCCTTTTTAGCAGCAAATTTTAATAGTGATTCTATTTGTTCTTTCGTATCTTGATTAATGACGTTGTGATCATCAATAAAATCCATTGTTAACATGTTATTTCTCCTCTTCATAAGCGTTAATTATTTTACCAACTAATGGGTGTCTGACAACATCAGTTTGTTCTAAGTAAGTAATTTCAATACCTTTAATACCACTTAGCTTTTGGTCCGCTTCAATTAAACCACTTTTAACGCCTTTAGGTAAGTCAATTTGTGTTCTATCACCCGTGACTACCATTTTTGAGCCAAAACCTAATCTTGTTAAAAACATTTTCATTTGCGGTAAAGTTGTATTTTGGGCTTCGTCTAATATAACGAATGCGTCATCAAGCGTACGCCCTCTCATATAGGCTAAAGGAGCAATTTCAATTGTACCTCTTTCTATTAAGCGCGCTGTTTGCTCAGTCCCTAATATAGTGTGCAAACCATCATAAAGTGGTCTTAAATAAGGGTCGACTTTTTCTTTTAAATCGCCAGGTAAGAATCCTAAAGATTCTCCAGCTTCAACAGCTGGTCTTGTTAATACGATTCTTTTAACTTTACCTAAGCGTAACGCTCTTGCAGCCATTACGACAGCTAAGAATGTTTTTCCGGTACCTGCTGGTCCTATACCAAACACTAAATCATTATTCTTAATGTTATTAATATATATTCTTTGGCCCATTGTTTTGGCTCTAATTACTTTACCATTACTATCTTTCGCAACTTCTTCGTCGTATAAATTGACTAATTTATCAATTGTACCTTTTTCAGCCATTTTCACTGCTGCTTGTACATCATTTATCGTTATATTCGAACCACTTTCAATTACTTTAAGTAAATTCATTAATACACGTTCAGCTTTTCCAACATTTTCTAAACGTTTACCACGAACACTTATTTCTTGTCCTCGTGTTAAAATATCCACCTCGAGTTCTTCTTCAATATATTTTATATGCTCATCTCCATTACCTAGTAATGCTTGAGCTTGATCCATACTCTCGATTTGAATTAGTGTAGGCATTAAATAACTCCTTTATTAGTTGAATTGTTACCACTTTAAATGTACCAAACCTTTGTCTAACGTGCAATCTTATGCACTTTATTTTGAATATTATTTAAGTTTTCCTGTGATTTAATCATTTTATTTATTTTTTGAAATTCACGTAACCTATTACTATTATTTAACTTAATATCCGGATTGATTCGAATTAATGTAATAATAAATTCTCTTTCTTCTATTGGAGAAACTTTTTCTATAATTTCTCCTTTGTATACTATTTCTATCATACTATTTCCTTCGATAGATTTCGCCATATTTAACTGTTCAATATTAAATATATTATATGTTTTTTTGAAAAGACCTCTACGTATAGTCAAGAAGTGTTCTTTTACACTATATCTCTCTAGAAGTATATTAATTATAATTAAAAACACTAGAACAAAAGTAATAAAAATTAGTAATTTATTACTTATAAGTAACGGAATTAAAGATATTAAAAATAGCAAAATTGATATCATTATAGATGAAACACTTAGTTTCTTTTTAAATATCATTTTTATCACACCTTTGTTCTTACTAAGTTTATTGTAATTCTAAATCTACAATTTGTGAATAAAAACTAAAGGTATTATCAAAATAAAAACTCAGAGAAAATTCTAGTTGTAAGAATTTCCCCTGAGTTATGCTACTCTAATAAATGTTAATCTCTAGCTATTCAACTTATTTGATGCCCTCTGGTCTTTTAAGAATTTCTGACCAAATAATACCATTAACAACATTGTTCTCGTCAATATTTACAGCTTCATCATTAAATTTATGTTTACTATTTAAGTAGAGTTGTTTAACCATCGTTCTTCTAGTTCTTTCAGAAAGTTGAGTATTATGAATAATCTCATTAGCTTCTTCTTCAAGTTTTTCAAAGCTTTCCTGTTGAACTTTAGATAAAGATTGTTTTTCTTCTTTACTAAATTCTAATAAATTTTTGATTGCTTCTTTTTGACGCTTTGGTTTATTTTTATGAATTTCTTCTTTTCTTTTATTAATCAATTCATTTTCATGAGCATCTGTTGACTGAGCTTGGCTTTGAGTTTGTGGCTGAGTTTCACTATTATTTTGCTTTGTATTTACTTGCTCAACATCTATCCCTTGTTTCTCTAGATGATTGGATAGTTGTTTAGCTAATTGTTTATAGTGGTTAGACATTCGATCAGTCGAACTAGTTTCAGCCTTTTCTTTATAGGAATAGAACTTTTTAACTAATTCTTGTAATTCTAGTTGAGCATTATCCACTTGATTACTAGCTTGTCTTTGGACTGGCTTTTTACTCGGATTTGGATGTGCAGGCCATTGAGTATTTTGCTTTTTCTTTTTATTTTTAGCGCCATTTTCAACTATGCCACTAATCACACTAATAATAATCCAAATAACAAAGATTATAATGCCTATCTCCATTTAAATCACCTCTCTTATTCGTTCGGTGAATTTGCGTCTTGTGGATTAGTACTCTTATTTATAGCTTCTCTCATACCAGTATCAGCTTCTATATTTTTTAAATTATAATAATCTTTAACGCCGATATTGCCTGATTTAAGTGCTTCAGCCATTGCAAGAGGTACTTCAGCTTCAGATTCAACAACTTTAGAACGCATTTCTTGTACACGTGCTTTCATTTCTTGTTCTGTAGCTACAGCCATTGCACGACGTTCTTCAGCTTTAGCTTGTGCAATATTTTTATCTGCAAGTGCTTGCTCAGTTTGAAGATCTGCACCGATGTTTTTACCGATATCCACGTCTGCGATATCTATAGATAAGATTTCAAATGCTGTACCTGAATCTAAACCTTTACTTAACACTGTTTGTGAAATACTGTCTGGATTTTCAAGTACTTTCGTATGGTGTTTACTTGAACCAATTGTTGATACAATACCTTCACCAACACGTGCGATGATTGTATCTTCACCAGCACCACCAACTAAGCGATCAATATTTGCTCTAACAGTAATTCTAGCTTTCGCTTTAACTTCAATACCATTCATAGCAACACCAGAAATAAATGGTGTTTCAATTACTTTAGGGTTAACTGACATTTGTACAGCTTCTAGAACGTCACGACCAGCTAGATCGATAGCTGCACCACGTTCAAATGCTAAGTTAATCTCAGCTCTTTGTGCTGCAATAATCGCATCTACTACTCTATCAACGTTACCTCCAGCTAAATAGTGAGATTCTAATTGATTTGTAGTTAATGCTAAACCTGCTTTATGTGCTTTAATTAACGGATTAATAACTCGTCTTGGTGAAACACGTCTTAAACGCATTCCGACTAATGTTCCTATTCCTACTTTAACGCCTGCAGCTACAGCTGAAATCCATAATCCAACTGGTACAAACGAGAATAGAATCATAAGTAATACAATAACAATTACCGCAATAATGATTATGGCGATTAAACCTGATAACATATGCAACTCTCCTTAATTTAAATTTCTCTTACGACTACTCTTGTACCTTCAACCTGTACAATTTTAACTTGTTGGTCTTTTTGAATAAAATTACCATCAGAAACAGCATCTATTCTATCATCATCAACAAGGATAATACCTGAGGGTCTCAGCGCTGTAAAAGTTGTACACACTTTACCAATTAAATGACTTCTATCATCATGTGATGTATAACCTGACTCTTTGTTTGTAGAATCTCTAAGAATGACTTTTTCAAAGAATGGTATTTTTCGATTAAAACCTTTCACTAATATCACCCACTCTATAGTTGTTAAAATTAAAGCAACTGCAATAATAGCGCCCATGATTAATAAATTATCACCAACTAATATAAAACTGCCGATAATTGCAATAAAACCAAGGATACCAAGTACAGCGCCTACAACAAATAATTCAATAATGACTAAAATAACACCAATTGAAAACAATAAAACGGACATTAAACTAATTTCATCAACTATTACAAAACCTATAAAAAATATAAGTGTACATATAAAACTTGCAATGCCGGCAAAGTTTATACGTTCTGAATATAGTTGATAAAGTGCGCCTAGAAAAATAATACAAGTCAAAATCAATGTAATAATTGGCGAAGATATAAAGTCACCAAATGAAGAAACACTTTGACTTGAAACAATACCTAAATTTATGTTGTTTTGAATAAACATAAGTATGTATTCATACGCTGATGTCAATATTACCACCCCTCTATTTCATTATACAATAAATCACCAGTGAACTAAAACGTATATATCTTTTATTCTAAATATTTTATAGAAAAGTTTTTTATTTTCAATTTTTACTATATTTTATTTAGAAAAAAGGAATAGAAAACTCATTTTTCTAAAAATATCGTATACCCATGAATAGGATTGAAAAAGCTTGATATATTTATATTTTACTTAAGTCAGCTATTGCCTATATAAAAAAGCAGTCCGAAACCTATAGGTCTCGGACTGCTTTAACATTTAATTTACGCAAGTAGATTTCATTATAATTAATTAATATTCTTTGAGGGAGTTCAATAGAAAATTAATTATTTAAATTTACGTTTGCGAGCTGCTTCTGATTTCTTCTTACGTTTAACGCTAGGTTTCTCATAGAACTCACGTTTACGCACTTCTTGAATCGTACCGCTTTTTGAAACTGTACGTTTAAAGCGACGTAATGCATCTTCGATTGATTCGTTTTTACGAACTACTGTTTTAGACATCTGTATTTCCCTCCCTCCAAATATCAACAAAGCTTTATATGTCAGTTACATAGTAAATATATTACTATGTACTTAAACATTATAAAATAAGTCATTTTTTAAGTCAATAATCATTTGCAATGAATCTTAATATGCAACTAATCTTTCGTCTTTATTTGTTGCATGATTGATTACTTTTACAAGTTTTCCTTTATTAATTGGATAACCTGGTTCTATTACTTTAACTTTTACTAATTCTCCAATTAGAGATTCATCTCCATCAAATTCTATCTTCATGTAATTATCTGCATAACCAACTAATTTACCATCTTTAGAGCCTTTTTCTTCAGGAATGACTTCTAATACAGTTTGGTCGAATTTTGATGCATAATCTTTTGCAAGTTGATTTGATAGTTCTATAAGTCTATGAACACGATCATTTTTAATGTCTTCATCTACTTGATCTGTCATTCTTGCTGCAGGTGTACCTGTTCTCATTGAATATGGGAAAACATGCAGTTCAGAGAATTGATGCTTAACTATGAAATCATAAGTTTCTTGGAATTCTTCTTCAGTTTCACCTGGGAAACCAACTATAACATCACTTGTTACTGCTAAACCAGGTAATGCTTTATGAAGTTTTTGTAGTCTTTCTGAAAAATGAGCCATAGTATATTTTCTTCTCATACGTTTCAATACAGAATCAGAACCGGATTGTAATGGAATATGCAAATGCCTTACGACTTTTGTAGATTTATCGATAACATCGATAACTTCATCTGTTAATTGACTCGCTTCTATAGAAGAAATTCTAATTCTTTCTAAGTTTTCTACTTCTTCTAAATCACGTAATAATTGCGCTAAGTTATAATCTTTTAAATCTTCACCATATCCACCTGTGTGAATACCAGTTAATACGATTTCTTTATATCCTGAATTTACAAGTGTTGTCGCTTGGCTAACTACTTGTTTAGGATCTCTTGAACGCATTAATCCTCTAGCCCATGGAATAATACAAAAAGTACAGAAATTATTACAGCCTTCTTGAATTTTTAATGAAGCACGAGTTCGGTCAGTGAAATAAGGTACTTCTAGTTCTTCATATTTTCTATTCTTCATGATGTTTCCAACACCATTTATTGGCTGTCTGCTTGTCTTATAGTCTTCAATATAAGAAATTAACTTATGACGATCTTGAGTACCTACAACGATATCTACTCCTGGTATCGCCATGATTTCTGCTGGAGATGTTTGCGCATAACAACCTGTTACACATACTACTGCATCAGGGTTTTTACGAATAGCTCTTCTTATAACTTGTCTACTCTTCTTGTCTCCTGTGTTAGTCACTGTACAAGTATTTATAATAAATACATCAGCGTTTGTTTCAAACTCTACTCTTTCGTAATCATTTTCCTTAAATAATTGCCAAATTGCTTCAGTTTCATAATGGTTAACTTTACAACCTAAAGTATGGAATGCTACTGTAGCCAACTATATTCACCTCATTAATTCTAATTGATAGCTTAAAGCAGCTAAAGCATACAATGGAGCGGTTTCAGCCCTTAATATTCTCGGTCCTAGACTTATGTTATATCCATCTTCAAATAAAGCAACTTCTTTTTCAGAAAGCCCACCTTCTGGCCCAAAGATGATTAAAACTTTTTGTCCCTTTTTTAAGTTAGAACCAATTTGATGTAAATTACTTGTTCCCCCACGTTTAGCTTCTTCTTCATAAGCTATTAATACATAATCATATTCATTTATAATATCACAAACAGAATTAAAATTCGACATATACCTGATATCTGGGATAGTCAAACGCATGCTTTGCTCACTTGCTTCTTTAATGATTTTTTGCCATCTATCAATCTTTTTAGACTGCTTTTTATGATCTAATTTAACTACAGAACGTTCAGATTGAACAGCAATAAAATGGTGTGCGCCCATTTCTGTTGCTTTTTGAATCATCCACTCATATTTATCGCCTTTTATTAATCCGCTAGCGATTGAAATCTCGACAGGTAATTCTGTCTGTCTCGTCGTATCTTCTAATGTCAGTACTTCTATATTTTGTTCATGAAAATCTATAATTTTGCAAATCATCGATTTTTGATCATTAAAAGTGATGATAATCTCATCATCAACTGTCATTCTCATTACATTTTTTATATGGTGTATGTCTTCGTTATTATGTAGAAAAAAACGCTGATTTAACTCAGCGTTTTCAAGTAAGAAGTATCTTTGCATTGTTCTCCTACTTTCTAGCTCTTATTGAAACCCAGCCGTTTTCTTTTAAAACTTTCTCAATTTTAAAACCAACTTCGGTTAATCTATTAGTGATTTCATCGCATTTCTCATCAATGATGCCAGATGTTATAAAGAAACCACCATCGTTAAGTCTATCGTAACTATCTTCTATCATTAAATCTATAACATGCGCTAAAATATTTGCAATAATAACATCGTATTGCTCAGTTTCTTCTGTTAATAAATTCCCAGTCTCAACTTTTATACTATTTTCGCAATGATTTTTTTCAAAGTTTTCTTTAGCAACTTTAACAGCTAAGTCATCTAAATCAATAGCTTTGATAGATTTAACGCCTAATAAATAGCACCCAATGCTTAAAATACCTGAGCCGGTACCAACATCAATCACTTTATGATTTGGCTCTACAACTTCTTCTATGTGTCTTAAACACATACTTGTAGTTGGATGATCTCCTGTACCAAAAGCCATCCCTGGATCAAGTTCTATACATAAACTGTCATCAGCGTTTTCATATTCTTCCCAACTAGGAACAATCGCAAAGCGTTCTGAAGCTTTAAAAGGATGAAAATAATTCTTCCATTCATTTTCCCAGTCTGATTCTTGAATGACCGTCTTTGAAAAAGCCAATACTTCCGGTTTAATACCATCAATATTTGAAATTGTATTTTTTATTTCTTGTTCTAGCGATTCAGTAAATACTAGTTCACTAAAATAACATTTCACTCTAATATCATGATCTGGGTAATCATCAGGATTTAATTCATATATTTCACCATAAACATCGATGTGTTCTTTATCTAGTTCAGATGAATCTTCAATAACAACACCATTTGCACCTAATTCATTTAATAGTGCTGTTACGACAGGTTCTGATTCTTCATTTATCATTATAGAATACTCAATCCAATTCACGGGCTATTCTCCTTTAAAGAACTTTTTAGCTCTATCTTTTAAACTTGAAGGTTGTTCTGTTAATGTTTCTCCACCAATTTCAGCGAATTCACGTAGTAATTCTTCTTGACGTTCTGTTAATTTATCCGGTGTTACAACTTTTACAGTTACGAAATAATCACCTTTACCATAACCATGAACATTTTGAATACCTTTTTCACGTAATCTGAACTGCTTACCAGTTTGTGTTCCTGCAGGTACTGTTAGTGCCACGCTGCCATTTAATGTCGGAACAGTTACTTCATCACCTAATGCTGCTTGAGGGAATGATAGATTTAAGTCGTAGAATATATCGTCTCCATCACGTTTGAATTTATCATGAGGTCTAACTCTAAATACCACATATAAATCACCTGCTGGACCACCATTAACACCTGGTCCACCTTTGCCTGCTAGACGAATTTGTTGATCATTATCTACACCTGCTGGTACTTTAACTTTGATTGTAACTTTTTTGTTTTGAGTACCTTTACCTTGACAATCTGGACATTTCTCTTCAAATTCTTGTCCAGTACCATTACATTCAGGACAAACTTTTTGCGTTTGCATTCTACCAAGAATTGTATTTTGTTCTACTGTTACATGACCTTGTCCATTACAATATGAACATGTTTTCTTCTTAGTTCCTGGTTTAGCACCGTTACCATGACAAGTATCACATTCTACATCTTTACGAACTGTAATATCTTTTTCAGTACCAAATACTGCTTCTTCGAATGATAACGTCATGCTATATTGTAAGTCATCACCTTGTCTCGGTGCATTAGGATCTCTTCTTGCACCGCCACCAAAGAATGAACCAAATATATCTTCGAATCCACCAAAGCCAGAGAAGTCTTGACCTCCAAATCCTTGTGATCCTCCACCAAATCCTTGTTGTGATGTATTATGTCCAAATCTATCATATTGAGCACGTTTATTTTCATCACTAAGAATTTCGTATGCTTCAGATAATTCTTTAAATTTGGCGTCAGCACCTTCTTCATGGTTTATATCTGGGTGATACTTTTTTGATAATTTTCTATAAGCTTTTTTAATTTCATCTTGTGAAGCATCTTTAGATACACCGAGTACTTCATAGTAATCTCTTTTAGCCAAAAAAAACTCTCCTTTACACATTGATATATTACTAGAAAAACTTGAATTAAAAAAGCCAAAGCCAATCACATTGACTTTGACTTTTTAATGAGTAATATTATTGTTTTTTATCTTCGTCGTTAACTTCAGTATACTCTGCATCTACTACATCATCATCTGAATTCCCTTGTCCTTCAGCTGATTCTGCACCTTGTTGTGCTTGAGCAGCTTGTTCATACATCTTCACTGATAATTGTTGAACGATTTCTTCAAGAGCATCTTTTTTAGTTCTGATATCTTCAATATCGTCGCCTTCTAATGCTTTTTTCAATTCTTCTTTAGCATCTTCAGCTTTAGTTTTTTCACTTTCGTCAACATTATCACCTAAGTCAGATAATGTTTTATCTACAGTGAATACCATTTGGTCTGCTTCATTTCTTAAATCGATTTCTTCACGACGTTTTTTGTCTTCTTCCGCATTTTTCTCTGCGTCTTTAACCATACGGTCGATTTCATCGTCTGATAGTGAAGAACTAGATTCGATTGTGATTTTTTGTTCTTTATTAGTACCTAAATCTTTAGCTGTAACATTTACAATACCGTTTTTGTCGATATCGAATGATACTTCGATTTGAGGTACACCACGTGGAGCTGGTGGTATATCAGTTAATTGGAATCTACCAAGTGTTTTGTTATCAGCTGCTAATTGACGCTCACCTTGTAATACGTGAATGTCTACCGCTGGTTGGTTATCAGCTGCTGTAGAGAATACTTGAGATTTAGATGTTGGGATAGTTGTGTTTCTTTCGATTAATACTGTAGAAACGCCACCCATTGTTTCAATACCTAATGATAATGGTGTTACGTCTAATAATACAACGTCTTTAACATCACCAGTTATAACGCCACCTTGAACAGCAGCACCCATTGCTACTACTTCATCTGGGTTAACACCTTTGTTAGGATCCTTACCGATTTCTTTTTTAATTGCATCTTGTACAGCTGGTATACGAGTAGAACCACCTACTAGAATTACTTCATCGATATCTGAATTAGATAATCCAGCATCTTTCATAGCTTGTCTAGTTGGACCCATAGTTTTTTCTACTAATTCACTAGTTAAAGCTTCGAATTTAGCTCTAGTTAAAGTAGTTTCTAAGTGTAATGGGCCATTAGCGCCACCTGAGATAAATGGTAATGAAATTTGTGTTGAAGATACACCTGATAAATCTTTCTTAGCTTTTTCTGCAGCGTCTTTTAGACGTTGTAAAGCCATTTTATCTTGTGATAAATCAATGCCATTTTCTTTTTTGAATTCTTCAGCTAAATATTGAATGATAACGTCGTCAAAATCGTCACCACCAAGTTTATTGTCACCAGCAGTTGCTAATACTTCGAATACACCGTCGCCTAATTCTAGAATAGACACGTCAAATGTACCGCCACCAAGGTCAAATACAAGTACTTTTTGATCTTGCTCTGTTTTATCTAAACCGTATGCTAAAGCTGCTGCAGTTGGCTCGTTAATAATACGTTCTACTTCTAAGCCAGCGATTCTACCAGCGTCTTTAGTTGCTTGACGTTCAGAGTCATTAAAGTAAGCTGGAACTGTGATTACTGCTTTAGTTACGTTTTCGCCTAAATAACTTTCTGCTGTTGATTTAAGATTTTGTAGAATCATTGCTGAAATTTCTTGTGGAGTATACTCTTTATCTTCTACTTTTTCTTTGTAATCAGTACCCATATGACGTTTTACTGATTGAATTGTATTAGGGTTTGTTACTGCTTGACGCTTAGCAACTTCACCTACTTGAGTTTCACCGTCTTTAAATGCTACTACTGATGGTGTAGTTCTGTTACCTTCAGGGTTTTGAATAACTTTAGGTTCTCCACCTTCTAATACTGATACTACTGAATTTGTTGTACCTAAGTCTATACCTATTACTTTACTCATAAGAAAATTCCTCCAATTATTTATTTGCGTTTTAAATTCAATTAATTATTCATTTACTTTAACCATTGCTGGTCTTAAAACGCGTTCTTTTAATTTGTAACCTCTTTGTAGTTCTTCAGTAATAACACCTGATTCAAAATCAGGATTGCTATCTTGCATAACTGCTTGATGTACAGTTGGATCAAATTCTTTATTCTCTGACTCAATTTCTTCTAGACCATTTTCTTTTAATGATCTCAATAAGTCATCATAAACCATTTGTACACCTTTTTTAAATGATACGAAATCGTCTGATTCGCCTTCTTGTTTTAGTGCGCGATCCATGTTATCCAATGCTGGCAACACATCTGTTAAAACACGTTGCGCTTGGTAATCTTTCGCCACACTAGCTTCTTGTTTCATTCTACGCTTGTAATTTTCAAACTCAGCATACAAACGTAAGTATTTTTCTTCTTCTTCGTTTAATTTTTCTTTTAATTGTTCGAGTTCAGTTTCCGGAATTTCGACTGTTTTTTCAGTCTCTTCAACCTCTTCTACATTTTCAACTTCTTCATTTTCGTTACCATTAGTTTCTTCAGTGGCAACGTTTTGAGATTGTTCAGACGACTCGTCGAATTTTTCATTTTGATTTTCTTCCGTCATTTCATGCCCTCCATTTTCTTTCCTTATTTAAAAATGATTCAAAAGTTGAATCACTTTATTGTAATGCATTGCAGTTGGACCTATAACGGCTAAATGACCGCTTATATCTCCCGAAATCTCATAACTTGTACTTACTATTGAAATACCTTCTAAGTCCTGATTAATTTCTTGTCCAATGTTTACGCTAATGGAATCATTAGCTGTTTCGTTTAAAAATTGGGCAATTCGTTCAGATTCCAGATACTTTAAAATTGACTGTATCATGGACACATTCGAAACGTTTAACGCCTCAATCAAGTGCATTTTTCCACCTAAAAACATTTCTTCATTTTGATCATTAATTTGTGTAATTAGCGCGTACTTAAAATTATTTATAAATTGTTGATCAATAAATGACAACGTTAATGATTCTAACGTGTTTATCAATGTAGATAAAGTATTTTGCTTAAAATGTAGATTCAAGTAATTCATAAACTTTTCTATTTGTTCATGTGTTATGAGTTTAGAAATTTGTAAATGAACTTTCTCTACATATCCATCTGCAAAAACGATAACACTCATTAAATGATTAGGGTTCACTCTAACGAAATGAATTTCAAAAATATGTCTTGAAAATTTATTGGGTCCTAATACAACAGTCGTATAATGAGAACGATTGGATATTTCCAAAGCTAACCATTTTAGCATTGCATTAACATCATATTGATTATCATCATAAAATTGGTTGAACCAGTCTATTGATTGTTTACTACGTGATTTAACCTTTAGTAATTGGTCAACATAATGTCTAATTCCTTTTTCAGAAGGAACTCTTCCTGATGAAGTATGTGTCTTCTCGAGGAGTTCTAATTCTTCTAATTGTTTCATCTCATTTCTAACTGTTGCTGGGCTTATAGGCAATTGATGCCTTTCAATAATCGACTTAGAACCAATTGGCTGGCCTAACTCAACATAATCCTCAACAATTACATTTAGTATTTGTAATTGTCTCTCAGTAATCATGTTATCACCTCGATTAGCACTCTATCTATCCAAGTGCTAATTATAATTTATCAAATTGGTCAAAGTAAGTCAACATTAAACCCTCGAATTTTTGAAAGATTTTTCATTCTTTTATTTAAGTTAATAAAAACTGCTCAAATACTTCGTTACCAATGATTTGACCACGTTCACTTAAGTATAAATAATCTTCATTTTCATTTAACAAACCATTTTCCAATAAATTATTAACCTTTTGACCAAATACTTCTTCAATCGTTTGATCAAATTTTTTATAAAATCTAGATTTTGAAACACCTTCAGTCATGCGTAAGCCTAAGAACATTTGTTCTTCCATTTGCTCTTTCAATGTAACTTCACTATTTTGCAGTACAGGCATTTCTCCATTAGTTAGTTTATTTATATATTGATTAACCGGATTAATATTACTATATCTCACACCGTTTATATATCCGTGTGCGCCAGCTCCGAAACCATAATATTCTTCATTCTTCCAATATACTTTGTTATGAAGTGATTCATGGCCTACTTTAGAAAAATTAGATATTTCATATTGATGTAGAGGTGATTTTTTTAATTTATTTTGTAAGTGTTGATACATTTCTTCACCTAAATCTTCATTAGGTAATTTTAATTTTCCTTTTCTATATAAATTATAGAATTGAGTTTTAGGTTCAAGTATAAGTGCATAGCTTGAAATGTGGTCAACATCAAGTGATAATGCTTTATCTATTGATTCATCAAATTGTTTCAACGTTTGACCAGGTAAGTGAAACATTAAATCTAAACTAACTGAGCCTATATTATGTTTTCTAGATAACTTAACTGCTTTTTCAATATCGTCACTATGATGTGTACGTCCTAAAATTTCTAATAAACCATCATCAAAAGTTTGCACTCCAAGTGATAACCTATTAACACCATATTTTTTTAAAAGTTGAATTTTACCTTCAGTTAGTTCATCCGGGTTTGCTTCAAATGTATATTCATCAGTTACAGTAAATAAATCATTTATTGATATTAGTAGTTTTTCTAATTGAACTTCTGATAATGCTGTTGGCGTCCCACCTCCAACAAAAATTGTTTCTACAACTTTATCTTTGCGAGTAGACATTTCTTTTATTAAGCAATCTAAATATTCATCAACAGGCTGATTGGCTATAAAAAACTTATTAAAATCACAATAAGTACAAATTCTAACGCAGAAAGGTATATGAATATATACACTTTTAGCCATTTAAATCCTCCTTTAAAAATAAAAACAGCTACTTAAACGCAGCTGTTTCTTGTTTAATCTTCATCCATTTTCAGTACTGCTAGGAATGCATCTTGTGGAATCTCAACGTTTCCGACTGACTTCATCTTAGCTTTACCGGCTTTTTGTTTTTCAAGTAATTTACGTTTACGACTAATGTCACCACCGTAACATTTTGCTAATACATTTTTACCCATAGATTTTATGTTTGTACGTGCTACTATTTTATTACCAATTGCTGCTTGAACTGGCACCTCAAATTGTTGTCTAGGAATTAATGTTTTAAGTTTATCTACAATTGCTTTACCTCTTTCGTAAGCAAATTCTTTATGCACAATAAAGCTTAACGCATCTACTTGGTCTCCATTTAATAAGATATCCATTTTCACAAGTTTACTTTCTTGATATCCGATTAATTCATAGTCGAAAGAAGCATAACCTTTCGTATTAGACTTCAATTGATCAAAGAAATCAAATACAACTTCAGATAAAGGAATTTCATAAATAATATTCACTCGAATATCATCTAAATAATCCATTGTAACGAAATTACCACGTTTTTTCTGACATAATTCCATTACTGCTCCGACATAGTCACTTGGTACCATCATAGTCGCTTTAACATACGGTTCATAAATCGTGTTGATTTTTTGTGGATCTGGGAATTGTGAAGGGTTATCAATTTCAACTTTCTCTCCATCTGTTAATTCACATTCGTAAATAACTGAAGGTGCAGTTGCTATTAATTCAATGTTAAATTCACGTTCAATTCTTTCTTGTATGATTTCCATGTGTAATAATCCTAAAAATCCAGTTCTGAACCCAAAGCCTAATGCTTGAGATGTTTCTGCCTCAAATTCTAAAGAAGCATCATTCAATTGAAGTCTTTCTAAAGCTTCTCTTAAGTCATTATATTTACTATTGTCTATTGGATAAAGCCCACAGAATACCATTGGATTCATTTTCTTATAACCTTGAAGTGGTTTGTCTGCAGGTCTGTCAGCATTTGTTATCGTATCACCTACGTCAGAATCAGCAACGTTTTTAATAGATGCAATTATATATCCAACATCACCTACTGATAAAGTTTCAACTGGTAATGGTTTAGGTGTATTAATACCTACTTCCGCAACTTCAAAAGTTTTACCTGTGGACATCATTTGAATTTTGTCTCCGGCTTTAACTGACCCTTCAACTATTCTAATTGAAGAAATTACACCTCTATAAGCATCGTAAGTAGAATCAAATACTAATGCTTGTAGTGGATTTTCTGGGTCACCTTCTGGTGGTGGTACTATTTCAACGACTTTCTCTAATATTTCTTCGATACCAATATTAGCTTTCGCACTTGCAAGTACCGCATCACTCGCATCTAAACCAATAACATCTTCAACTTCTTGCTTTACCCTTTCCGGTTCAGCAGCAGGTAAATCGATTTTGTTTATTACTGGAATCAACTCTAAGTCATTGTCTAAAGCAAGATAAACGTTTGCTAAAGTTTGTGCTTCGATACCTTGAGCTGCATCTACGATTAGAATAGCCCCTTCACATGCAGCTAATGAACGTGATACTTCATAAGTAAAATCGACGTGTCCCGGTGTATCAATTAAATGTAGTATGTATGTTTCCCCATCTTTCGCTGTATAATTTAATTGAACAGCGTTTAATTTGATAGTTATACCACGTTCTCTTTCTAAATCCATTGAATCTAATAATTGAGACTTCATATCTCTCGTCTCAACACTTTTCGTATTTTCCAAAATTCTATCAGCTAATGTTGATTTTCCATGATCAATATGAGCAATAATAGAAAAGTTTCTTATTTTCTTTTGGCGCTCTAGGCGTTTCATTCTGTCCATTTGAACTCCAACTTTCTCGTTAATTTTACATCTTCAGATGTAAGTAGCATCTTTGATATGATACCTTCTTTATAGAATAAATGCAAACCAATTACCAAACTGTTCATAAAGTGTTAAGCTTTATAAGGAATATGTAAATAATGATTGCACTTAAGGCGTACATTTGATAAAATATTTTTTGTTGCAATCAAATTATTTGATCACGGACAACATATTTAGGAGGTGACTCTCATGCCAAACATTAAATCTGCAATTAAACGTGTTTCTGTAACTGAAAAGAAAGACGCTGCAAACATTTCACAAAAAAATGATATGCGTTCAGCTGTTAAATCTGCAAGAACTGCTATCGAAAATAATGCTGATAACAAAGGTGAATTAGTTTCATTAGCTATCAAAAAGGTTGATAAAGCTTCTAAAAAGAACTTAATTCATTCAAATAAAGCTAACAGAATTAAATCTAGCTTAATGTCTAAAGCTAACTAATTAACAAAAGCTACAGTTCATCTGTAGCTTTTTTATTTTTAAATTTTCAAGATAAACAACTCTAAAATTAAAACTTTATCCATGTATGAAGATTTCAATTCATAGTCAGTATCAGCACATATATCTATCGTCTTTAACAGTCTTTCTAAAGATAAATTTCTTATAATTCTTAAGGCTAATTTCACTCTATAAGGATGTACTCCTATTGTTTTAGCAATTTGTTGCTCACTGTAACTTTTGCCGGCTAATATTTTACATTGATAGTACAATCTATAATTACTTGTTATTAATGCTAACAACTTAATAGGCTCTTCTTTCAAATTTATTAAATCTTTTAGCAATTCAATAGACTTCTCTTTTTTTCCTTTTTGTATATACTCCGTTAATAAAAATACATTTTGTTCAAGAGAACGGCTAACTATTTCAGTAACATCTTTTTTATTAATAACTGGTTCATCACCAATAAATAAAATTAATTTTTCTAATTCTGCATGTATAATATTAAATTGAATACCAGTTAACTCTAAAAATGCGACGAGTGCGTCTTCTTTAATGTCTTTATACTGCTCATTTAAATATGACTTAATCCATTGTTTCATTTCTTGTTCTGACATTTGCTCTATTTTATTTAGTGTTGCATTCTTTTTAACAGTTTTTACGAGTTTCTTTCTTTCATCTAATTTTTCGTTACTTACATCAAAAACTACTAGCGTATCTCCATCATATTGCTCTATAAATTCAAGTAAAGCATCAGTACTATGGTTAATGCTATTATTCACTTTTTCACCTGTAAATAAGTAAGCATTTTTAATATGAACAACTTTCTTGTCTGAGAGGAAAGGTAAAGTTAACGCTTCTTCTATTGCATTAGAAATGGGTGTTTCGTATAAATCATATTTGGCGTAATTGAATTCATCACGCCCTTCTTTTAAATATTGATTGATAATTTCGTTAGATTTTTTCTCTATTAATGCATCTACTGCACCATAATTTAATACAATATTATCTTTCAAAATAAGTCTTCCTCTCTTATAAAGTTCTAATTAAGTATAGCATTTTTAAGCTTATTATCATATAATGAATGTAAGTATAGGAGGGAGTCATATGAACAGATTTGAAGGTGAAAATACTCAAGGGCGTAACAATGACGTTAAAGACTCTGGATTAGGTTTTATTGTAGGCTTCTTATTTTTAGCAGCGATTTATATCATTGCTCAAGTATTCAGCTTACTACCTAACTAATAGTACATATTTATATTTTTTAATCAAGGCTGGGACATAATAATGTCTCAGCCTGATTTATTGTAATCGTATAAACCATTAGTTGTTGATATCCCAGCTTTAGTCAATGTGATGGTTATTCCCCCTATATCTTGCGTGTTTAATATTTTACATTTATGGTTTTGAAGTTTTTTAATAGTTACTTTTTTAGGTAAGCCATATTTATTTCCTCTACCAGCACTTATAATACATACCTAGGTTTCACTCAAGATAAAAATTCTTCAGTTGAACTCGTTGAACTACCATGATGTCCGACTTTTAAAATATCATATTGATGATCAATTTTATTTAAAACAGCTCGTTCATTATTCTGCGTTGCATCTCCTGTAGAAATTATCTTCTTATTGTAAACTTCTAATTCCGTTATGATTGAATTTTCATTTTTATCAGGATGACTTTTTGTATCTTGATTATAAAACCTATAAATCGCTTTACCTACTTTTATATTTTTCAACCCTACACTATCAATAATAGTTATTCCTTTTTGTTCAAGGCTACTAATTAGTAACTTCAATTCTTTGTTATCCCAAGTTCTTTTATTTATTATTAGATTTTTAATTTTTATTTTTTGACTTAATTCTTCTAGTTCTCCCATATGATCTAAATGTGGATGTGATACAATTAAATAATCGATTTTTCGAATGCCTTTTTCATGAAGTTCAGGTATTAATACAGACTTTGTATAAGAAAGTTCATTATCTTTGATTTGCCAGTCTTTTTTATTTGATAACATTTTACCGCCTGTATCTATCATTACAATTTGATTTGTATCTTTATGATATGAAACCATTGCATCCCCTTGTCCCACATCCAAAAACCTTAATATCACTCTATCTTCTTTAAAATCATAAGTTATAGTTATAATAACTAATATAAAAATAATAATAGCTTTAAAAATTTTCTTTTTAAGAATATACATACTTATCATCACACAAATAATAAATATTAGAAAATACGATATATGAGAAAGATTCCTTACTACAATATCTTCTATATTGAAATTATTTATTATTTGTATAATATCAATAGTTATACTTAACATTAAATCTGTTAAATATATCAAAATATTAGGTACAAAGCCGATTGTTACATAGATAATCAAAAAAATCATAACTAGAGGGAATAATATTAATTCAAACCAAGGAATAAAAAAGAAGTTGGTTAATAAACCTAACCATTGAAAAGTATTAAAATGCATAATAAGAATAGGAAAAGTAGAAATTTGAGCTATTAAGTTAATACATATTAGTTTATAAATGAAATGAAATGTTTTAATAATGGGGATAGTAAGTAGTAAAAATGTAGAAACTAAATAAGATAATTGAAAACCTATGTCATAAATTATAAACGGTTTATACATGACAGACAAAATAAAGGTAATTGAAAGAATTTGTAGTGAATCAAGACGTGTAAACTTTTTAATCACAAGATATAACATTACAACAGCTACTGCTCTAATAACACTTGGACTTAATCCTGTTAATACTGCATATATAGGTAATAAAATAAAAATAATCAGTTCTGCCTGATGATATCTTAGCTTAAATTTCAACAATATATTAAACAAAAACACACTGAGTAAAGCAACATGTGAACCACTTACTGCATACAAGTGGTATATACCTAAATGTATTAATTCTTCAATTCGTTCGCTAGATAAATACTTCGTTTCTCCTAAAGTCAATGCAATAATATCTTCAATATATTTTGAATTTAACCTTTTTAAATTTAAAATAAGATGTTCCCTATGAAACTGCAATTTTTCTAAAAGATTCAATTTACTATTAATACAAGATTTGAGAAACGGTTGTTTAATTTTAATGATGCCTTCAATATCTTGTTGGATAAGATATTCTTTATAGTTAAACTTCAAACTATTAGTATTAGGTAAAGGGTTACTATAATCATAATAAACTTCACATTTTTTAAATAAAGGTAAGTTATTAAGGATTTTATCTTTTTCTTCTTTAGATTTAATTGTGTAATAAACTTGATAAGTTTCACCTTTTTGTTGAGCAATTGATTTAAATAAATCACCGTCAATTACCATATCATCTTTAAATTCTATAAAATCATGTAACGGTGCTTTGTTACGCTTTTCATGATTAAACGAATCCAATTGTGGTAGTTGTATTGACGGTAAAATTAAATAACCAATTACGACAAAGATAATACCAAGTATCGCAATTCTATATGATTTCAATTTGATCATACAACTTAGCATGACTATACTTAAAAATATCATCCCGATATAAATATTAAAGACAATTAAAATACCTGATAATAAATATAAGGCTAAGTAAAAATACATAACGCTGCGTAACCTATTATTTTAAATATTTCATAATATCTTCAGGATGGAAATCAATTCTTTCAAAATGAACACCTGATTGTTCTAATAACTGAATCGCATATGTATGATTGTGATAATCGTCTGCATAATAAATTTGTTTAATGCCAGCTTGTATTATAGATTTAGTACAGTTTAAACAAGGAAAGTGTGTTACATATATTGTTGCGTCTTCTGAAGATACACCCAATTTTGCGCACTGAATAATAGCGTTCATTTCAGCATGGATTGTTCTTATACAATGTCCGTCGACAACTAAACATCCATTATCAATACAATGTTCTTCACCTGAAACAGACCCATTGTATCCCCCTGCAATCACTCTATTATCTTTAACGATAGTTGCACCTACCGACAACCTTTCACATGTTGATCTTAGTGATAACAAATGGCTTTGAGCCATAAAATATTCCTTCCACTTGATTCTTTCCATATTAATCATCCAACCTTTCATATACTATTATTGTAAGTATTATGTTTATGAAATGCAATTTCAATTTAAAATGACATATTCTTTCAAAGATTCTACTGTTTTATCTCCAAATCCTTTTATCTTCTTCATATCGTCTATAGATTTAAAATCTCCTTTTGCTTCTCTATATTTTATAATTGCGTCGGCTTTACTTGGTCCTATCCCGGGTATTTTCTGTATTTGTTCTTTAGTTGCAGTATTAATATTTACTTCAACATTTTCATTTTGACTACTTTGCTTATTCAAATTTGAAGGTATTTTTTCACCTTTCATTGGAACATATATACTCATTTGATCTTTTAATTTCTCTGAAAGATTTAATTTAGATAAGTCAGCTTACTCATTTATTTGTGCTTTCTTTAAAACATCATTTATTCTTTCTGAAGATTTCATTTCATATGTTTTTGGAAATTTAACAGCTCCTTTAACATCTACAATTACTTCTTTAATATTTTCTTTAGATGATATTTCTCTCCTATCTATTTCTTGCTTTGATTCTTTACTTTCTTCATTTTCAATCATTCCACTATTATTTTTATTTATAGTTTCTATTGGCTCTTCCTCTGGTTCATTCATTCCAAAAATTAATTTCAGTATGATAATCAAAGCTATAAATCCAATTAAAATATAACGATAATATTGCGAAAAATACTCCTTAATCATTTTGATTTTATCCAAAAAAACACCTCCTACATATATAAACGTAAAAGGTGTCTAAAATTACTTATTCATTTTTTGAGCAACGATAAATTGTCTATCGCCTTGTTCACTATACGTATCTATATCAAAATCAGTGAATTTTGTTTTAATTTCAAATCCTGCTAGTTTTAATAATTCTTCGTATAAACTTATTTCAAAAGTACATTGGTAGTGCTCTTCATCAAATCGTTCGTATAAACCATCTTCGCGTTCTACGAAAAATGACATCTGATGATAAACGCTATTAGGTTCTTCTCCTGTTATAGCCTGCCAAATTAGCGTAAGGCGTTCTTCTTCATCGATATAATTTTGGTTATTAAATTGATGATTCATCTTATATATGCTATGGACATCAAAAATAAATATACCCTCGTCTTTTAAATATTTATCTATATAATTAAATACTTGTAATATATCTTCCGGTTCAGTCACATAGTTTAAACTATCACAAAATATAGTAATCATATCATATTGATTTGGTAGTTCTAAATCTCTCATATCTTGACAATACCAATTTATAGATGGATTACGAAACTCTGCTATTTCTAGCATTTCTTGACTAATGTCTACACCACTCACTTGACCATATTCAGTCAATTGCGAAGTTAATGTACCTGTTCCACAACCTATATCTAATATTTCATTTTCTGAGCTACTTATAAAATGCTCAACTATATATTTCCACTTATGATAAGGTTGATCAGCTGTCAACAAATCATAATAATCGCTCATTCTATTATAAGCCATTAAGACATAACCTCATTCAAGGTAATGATTGGTGCATCTTTGTATAATCTTTCCAAGTTATAATAATCTCTTTCTTCTCTATGGAATACATGTACGACTACATTACCTAAATCGATTAAAATCCATCTTGCTTCGTTAAAGCCTTCTAGTCTTTTGACATTAACTTCATTGATTTCCGCTTCGTCTTTAACATTTCTAGCGATAGCTTGTACTTGTTTATCACTATTACCATGACAAACTACAAAGTAATCAGCAACATCACTAATACCTTGCATATCGATTGCTATTATATCTTCTGCACGTTTATCATCACATGCAATTAAACTTTGTTTCATTAATTCATTCGAATTCATTTAATCATTCCTTTATTGTTCTGTATGCATATTATAATAATTTAAGCATTCAATTGTTTTTAAATGTACAGTTTTATCTTTACCAACTAAATGTAACACTGTTCGTTTAGATATTTCATAAATCGCTTTATCTAAATTTTTATCTTTAAACACGATATCTCTAATATCATCTACACCAGGTTGCGTTCTTTTAGGTTCAATATAATCAGCGATAAAGATTATTTTCTCAGTTTTATTCATATGCGCTCTACCAGTAGTGTGGTTATATATCGCATAATATACTTCCTCATCATCAATTTCATATTCATCTTTTAATCTTGCAGCTGCCACTGGCCCATGTAAAATCTCAGATCCATAGCTTAATAAATCTTGACCTAAATCATACTTCGTTACACTTTGATACAACTCTGATAACTCTTCATATTTACATAAGTCATGTAGAATGCCTGCGAGCTCAACTTTTTTCGGATCTCCATCAAAAATTTCCGCCATTTTCTTACCAGTTTCTGCTACTCTTATTGAATGGTTATAACGTTTTGTGGGTAAAGTTTCTTCTACGAGTTTAACTGCTTTTTTAATCTTCATACAACCGTCCCCTTTTGATATATCTTTCAATTCTTGGTGTAACTAACATCTTGACTGAATGATGATTTTTACAACGATTTCGTATACTCGTCGAGCTTATATCCATCCTTGGGATATTTAGGGATAACATACCACTATCAACATTTTGTTTATCTACTTCTCTATTGACCACTACAAACGTAACCATTTCTTTCAATTTATCAATATTTCTCCATTTATCTAAATTTACATATTGATCTGTTCCGATGATTAAATAGATTTGATATTCTGGATATTCATTTTGAATTTCACTAATAGTATCAAAAGTATAACTTGTTCCTTGTCTGTTTATTTCTCTTTTATCAATTACGCCGAATTCTAAATCTTCAATTGCTAACTTTAGCATGTCAATTCTTTCATTTTCTAACAACTGAGATTCATTGTGGCTTTTTAAAGGTGATTGATAACTTGGTAAAAACACAAACTCATCTGGTTTAACAAATTGATAGGCTTCACTCGCAACTAACATATGGCCTACATGTATTGGATTGAATTGGCCACCGTATATCATGATTTTTTTCATTTTATTTAAGGTAATTCTCTTTTTTTGTTTTCTTTAGATTCTTTATAAAGAATAATGATACTACCTATAAGTTGAACGAGTTCACTTTCAGTTTGTTCAGATATTGAATTTGCTACTTCTTTATGATCATCCATGTTGTTTTGTAAAATGTGTACTTTAATTAATTCTCTTTTTTCTAATGCCTCGTTTAATTGTTCTATCATGTTTTCACTTATTCCGCCTTTACCTATTTGGAATATTGGATCTAAGTGATGAGCTTCTTTTCTTAAATATCTCTTTTGTTTACCTGTTAACATATTTATCTCCTTTTAAGTTCTTCTATAACTTTATTTTTCATTGCTTTTATATCCGCAGTTTCACCTGTCCATATTTTAAAACTTTCTGCACCTTGGTATATAAACATATCTAAACCATTATATATAGTTAATCCTCTACTTTCACATGCTCGTAAAAGTGGTGTTTTGTCTGGGATATAAATAATATCACAGACTAAAGCATTTGCGTGAATTTCTTCTATAGGTATAATGAGTTCATCCGATGATTCATTCATACCAACTGGTGTCGTATTAATAATAATATCGAATTCGTTCAAAATAGGCTTTATTTTATCTAATTGATACTGATTAATATCTAAATTCCAATTTTCAAATCTTTCAAGACTGCGATTTGCTACAGAAATTTTCCTTTCAGTATACTTCATCATTTCAGCGACTATGCCTTTACTTGCACCGCCAGCACCTAGTACAAGTATATTTTTGCCTGCTATAGAACCATAATTATCTAGTAAACCTTTAACAAATCCAATACCATCTGTATTATAACCTGTCCATTTATCACCATCTATATGAACAGTATTAACAGCTCCTATATGCTCAGCATTTGTAGAAATTTCATCTAAGTATGGAATAATCGTTTCTTTATGTGGAATCGTAATATTAAATCCATCAAGTTCTTTTTCTTTTATGATATCTCTTATATGCTGCATATGTTTAGGGTCTATATCAAGTGCTATATATTCATCATCTCTTTCTAACGCTTCAAAGTTATTTAAATGCATAATTGGAGAAAGAGAATGTCCTATTGGATGTCCTATAACTGCAAATTTCATGTCGCTCACCTCTTATAAAATTGATTTTCTTGATGTAACCTCTACCTCTTTAGGTGCTATTACGTTTATTTCTGCGCCTTCGTCCACTGTAATAAAGCCTAACCCAGAAATCATAATATCACGTCTTTCATCTTTAACAAATATTTCATTGTTTTTCAAATTATTAAAATTAAAATTTTCTTTAGAATATGGTGGTTTTAATAATTCCCCAATTTGGCGTTCCCATAGATCATCAGCATTTTCTAGCTTTGTTCTATGAATATTCAAATCATTTGAAATGAAACAAGTTAATGAACGACGTCCACCTTTTTTATAATCAACTCTTACTAGCCCACCTAAGAATAAAGATTGTTCTTCATTCAATTGATAAACTTTAGGTTTAATTTCTTTTTTCGGCATTATTACTTTTAATTCTTTATCTGTAACATAATGAGTCATTTGATGACTTTGGATAATTCCAGGTGTATCAAACATATAAGAATCATCATCTAAAGGTATATCTATCATATCTAAAGTTGTACCTGGAAAATGACTTGTTGTGATAACATCTTTTTCTCCAACACTCTTTTCAATCAAACGATTTATAAGCGTAGATTTACCTACGTTTGTCGTACCTACAACAAAGACATCTTTTCTATCTCTGATTTCTTCTATTGTGCCTAATAGTTCATCAATTCCTTGATTTTTAGCGGCAGAAATAAGTACAACTTTGTCAGGATTTAAACCATAATCTTTCGCTCTTTGTCTCAGCCATATTTCTACTCTCTTTTTATTAATGGCTTTTGGTAAAATATCCATCTTGTTTGCAACTAAAATCACTTTTTTCTTTCCTACAATATCCTTTAGTCGATGTATCATTGAACCTTCCAAATCAAATACGTCCACTACGTTTACAATCAAACCATCTTCATTATGAAGTGATTTCAACATATTTAAAAAATCATCACTTGTTAAATCTACATCTTGTACTTCATTATAATTTTTTAGTCTAAAACACCTTTTACAAATTACATCTTCTTTATGCAAGCTGGATTTTGGAACGTAACCCGCTTCGTTCGGGTGTTCTGATTGTAAGGTCGCCCCACAACCAATACATTTTGCTGTTTCTGTCAAATTTATTCCTCCCAATTAATTAAACCTTTTCTTTTGAAACGATTTAATAATCTTCTTTCTATTAATCGATTAAATTTAGTAATTAAACCGTCTGTTTTTTTCACAGGAACAACCATAATTGTATATAAACCATTTCGGTTGCCTCCAAATACATCTGTTAACATTTGATCGCCTATTACAACCACTTCTGATTTTTGTACATTCATAAGATGAGAAGCTTGTCTAAACGCTTTACCTCTTGGCTTACGAGCTTTAAATATAAAATCAATGTTTAATGTTTTTGAAAATGATTCTACACGCTTTTGACCGTTATTAGAAACAATCGTTACAGTAATATCATTTTCTTTCATTCGTTCAAACCAATTTCTCACATCATCTGTTGGATCTTTAACATCCCAACCAACTAAAGTGTTATCTAAATCTGTAATAATAGCTTTAATGCCTTTACTTTTTAAATGCTCTGGACGAATATGATAAATTGATTCTACATATTCATTTGGTAAAAAATATTTTGTAAATATACCCATGTTTACACCTCTATATTATTTCTTATTCTAACATAAAAATAACTTAAATTTCTTTTACATAAAACAAAATAAAAGTGTTGCAAACCTTTAAAGATTTGCAACACTCAATATTATTCTGTAATTTCACGGTCAGAAGATTTTTCAACATCTGTATTCGCATAAATTACAAATCCAACAAGTGCTGTAGCAATGACAGCGATAGCCATTAATATTAACATTTTACTGCCTCCTTATGCCACTCTATTTAATAATAATTTTACAATTTTACTTGAGTTCACGCAAGCAACTTTTAAGAATTCATCAAAAGTCACATCTGATTCTTTATCAGCTAAATCTGAAACTGCTCTTGTTACTATAATCGGAACTTCATATTGATAACAAGTTTGCGCAATAGCGCCAGCTTCCATTTCAACGACACTAGCTGTAGGGAATGTTTCTTTTATTACTCTTCTTTGTTCTAAAGAACCAATAAAACTATCAGCTGTTGCAACTTCTCCAACAACTCCGTTTAATTCTAATTCTTCAATTGTTGAACGCGCACTTTTAATTAAATGATTTTCTGTCGTATAAGATTCAGGCATGCCAGGAACTTGTCCCATTTTATACCCAAATGCAGTAGCATTTACATCATGATAGTAAACTTTATTACTTATAATAATGTCACCTATATTTAAATTAGGATCAATAGCTCCAGCTGAACCAGTGTTAATAATTAGATCTGGTTTAAAATCATTAATCATTAAAGCGGTAGTAATTGCTGCATTAACTTTACCTATACCACTTTGTGCAAGAACTATTTCTTTTCCTTCTAAATGTCCTTTATAGAATATAACATGTGCTTTTTTAATTGTTTCTTTATTTTCTATAGCGGATTTTAATATTTCAACTTCTTCTTCCATTGCTCCAATAATACCTATCATGTTAAATCACTCCATCATGTTCATTCTTATATATATTAACATAATAGACTTAATTATAGATATAAATTTAATTATTCCATAAATCTTGTAGACCTTGTAGAGATAAGACACCTGCTATCAATGTCGTTAATACAGCTATTACACCTATTACAAGCATCCAAGTTGGATGTCTATAATCTCCAACAATACTCTTTTTACGAGACGCTATTAAGATTGTTCCTAAAGTAACTGGTAATATTAATCCATTCATAGCACCTGCAATTATTAATAACTTAACTGGTTTACCAATCGTTAAGAAAATAATAGAAGAAATTACAATAAATAATATAATTACTAAGTTTTTATGGTTTTTAATTGATGGATGTAGCGATTGTATAAAAGTAGTACTTGTATAAGCACAACCAATAACTGACGATAAAGCCGCTGCAAATAATACAACTCCAAAAACTTGTTTGCCAACTGGACCTAGGACATGTTCAAATACCGATGCTGGAGGGTTATCTGGATTAAGTGTAAATCCAGTGACTACAACACCTAAAACAGCTAGAAATAAAAATGTTCTCATTACGCCTGTTGTTAATATACCCGAAATTGCAGCTCTGTTAACAAAAGGAATGTAATGCTTACCAGTTATACCGGCCTCGAGTAATCTATGTGCTCCAGCAAATGTAATATAACCACCTACCGTACCACCAACTAATGTAATAATCGGTACTATCAGCTTATTAATATCATCTGGTACTATCATTTTTTGAGCTGCTTCCATTACAGGCGGTTTTGTTAAAACCATAACATAAGCAACAATTGCTATCATTAGAACACCTAGTATTTGTGTAATAATATCTACAACTTTCTGTGCATTTCTAACAATAAATATTAATATTGCTAATACACCAGTTATACCGGCACCTATCCGTACATCAATACCAAAAATTGCATTTAAACCTAGACCTGCACCTGCTACGTTACCAATGTTAAATGCAAGTCCACCAATAGCAATTAATACCGCAATAAATGTACCTAAACCTTTGAATACATCATTAGCAATATCTTGGCCGCCTTTACCGACTACTGTAATTACTCGCCATATATTAATTTGAGCACCTATGTCTATAATAATAGATGCTAAAATAGCAAAAGCAAAACTAGCCATAAACTGTTCTGTGAATACTGCCGTTTGTGTTAAAAATGCTGGGCCAATAGAAGATGTGGCCATCAAGAATACGGCACCCCATAGTATTCTACGATGTTTATTAGTATATTCAAATGGCTTGCTTAAATCATCATACCCCTTTTGTTCTTTCATGTACATTCCTCCTAGTTTAACGCTTTAATCTCAATACCTTCAGATTTAAATTGCTTTATTATTTCTTTTACAAAATTTAAAGCATGTTCACCATCACCATGAACACAAATTGTATCTGCTTCTATATCTATTTCTTTACCGTTTATAGATGTTACTTTCGATTCTTTTACCATTTTTAATACTTGATTAACCGCTTGTTGTGTATCGGTTATTAGAGCACCTTCTTTCTTTCTAGAAACCAACTGTGCATCGTCTTCATAAGCTCTATCAGCAAAAACTTCACTTTTATATTTAAGATCAAGACGCTTACAAGATTTAATAAGTTCACTGTTAGACAATCCTACGAGAAATAACTGGTCATCAAAGTCTTTTACAGCCTTAACAATAGCATCAGCTATCTTTGAATCCCTAGCACCCATTTGGTACAAAGCGCCATGAGGTTTTACATGATAAAGTTTTGTATCATGTATTTTACAAAATGCTGACAGTGCACCTAATTGATAAATAACCAAATCATATACTTCTTGCGGTGTTACATCAATATTTCTTCTTCCAAACCCTATTAAATCTTGGTAGCCCGGATGTGCACCGATATGAATATTATGTTGTTTAGCAATTTCAACTGTTTGATTCATAACATGTTGATCACCTGCGTGAAAACCACATGCTACGTTTGCTGAAGTTATTAAAGGTAATATCGTCTCATCATCACCTAATTTATAATTACCAAAACTTTCACCTAAATCACAATTTAAATCAACTTGCATGATTCCCATCTCCTTTATACTATTTTATGTTCATGTAAGAATTTAATTGTTATATCATTGTCTATGTATGGTTGATAACTTAAGACTCGATACAAGAAGTCTAATGTAGTAGGAAATCCTTCTATTACAGTCTCTTCAAGCGTACCTTTCATTTTTTCTATAGCTTCTTGACGATTAGCCCCTTTAACAAGTATTTTAGCAACTAATGAATCATAATAAGGCGGTATTTCATAGCCATTATATAACATGCTATCTATTCTTGTATTAAATCCATTAGGTAAGTGAAGCGCATTCACTTTACCAGCAGCCGGTCTAAATTTCTTCTCAGGATCCTCTGCATTAATTCGACATTCAATAACATGTCCATTAAAATTAATATCTTCTTGTTTGATTTTTAAATGTTCACCATTAACCATTAATATCTGTTGTTTAATTAAATCAATATCAGTTAATAGTTCTGTGACAGTATGTTCTACTTGAATTCTTGTATTCATTTCTAAGAAATAATAACCATCATCTGTCAATAAAAATTCAATTGTTCCTGCCCCTTCATAATCACAAGCTAATGCAGCTTTTACAGCATCTTCATGTAGTGAATCTCGTGTGTCTTTGTCTAAGGCCGCACAAGGTGCTTCTTCTATTAATTTTTGGTTCTTTCTTTGTATAGAACAATCTCTTTCACCTAAATGGACAGCTTCTTTATGTTTACTTCCTAAAACTTGTACTTCCACATGTCTTGCTTTATCTATAAATGCTTCGATATATACTCGTTTATCATTAAAATATTTTTCACCTTCAGATTGTGCTTCTTTAAAATATTTTTCTACTTCGGTTTCATCATTTACGATTCGAATACCTTTACCACCACCACCGCTGGCAGCTTTAATCACAAATGGATAATTAATTTCTTTAGCTATGTTTTTTGCATCAGCGACATCTGTAACCTCCCCAATAGATCCTGGAATAATTGGTACATCAGCATTATACATTGTTTCTCTAGCTTTAATTTTATCTCCCATCAAATCCATAGTGCTATAACTTGGACCTACAAATATAAGATTTTCTTCGTCTACTCTTTTTCTAAATGTAGTTGATTCAGATAAAAAGCCATAACCAGGATGTATTGCCTCAGCTTTACTCATTCTACATGCTTCTAAAATACGCTCGATATCCAAATAACTGTCTATAGATTGATTGGGTCCAATACAATACGCTTCATCTGCTAATTGTACATGTAAACTATCTTTATCTGCTTCTGAATAAATAGCTATGGTTGTGATGTTCATCATCCTACAAGTCCTGATAATTCTAACAGCAATTTCTCCTCTATTAGCTATTAATAAACGTTTAATCATTACAATTCCCCTTTTTTACTTTAATGTAAAGATTGTTTGTCCGTATTCAACTGGTTCTCCATGGTCAATATGTATTTCTTCAATAACACCATCTTCATCACTCGTTATTTCATTAAGAACTTTCATCGATTCTATATATCCTACTACTTGTCCTTTGTTTACTTTATCTCCTATATTTACTAATGGATTAGATAACGTTTCTTCATCTTGAAGATAAAAAGTACCAATAATTTCAGCATTTATAGATTTTGGTTCAGATTCTTCATTAGTATTTTGTTTAGTTGTTTCTTTAGGTTGTTGTACTACTTCTGAATTATGAGAATTTAAATCTAATTCAACTTGAAACTGTTCTTCTTTATATTTCATATAAGGAATATCATTCGTTTTCATTAAATTGATTAATTGTTCTACTTTTTCTATACTCATTTTTATTTCCCCTTTATTAATTGTCCTAATTTTTTAGATTTAGGTCTAATAAAATCTAATGATTTGAATTTTTTAATCTTTATTAGGTCTAAATCACGTTTCACCTTGTTTGAATATTCTTTGTATGATTCATTGGCTTCTTCGACTGAAATCCATTTAAATGTTATTTCATCATTTGCCTTTAATTGAGATAATCTTTCTCTGCCCACGAAACTAACTGTAGCTATCTTAGTGTAGCCACCTATTGTTTGTCTGTCGTTTAGAAGAATAATAGGTTGGCCATTGCTTGGTATTTGGACGCTACCAGGTGCAATTGGTTCAGATATAATATCCGCACTATCCAGATGTTCTAAGTTAGATTCTCCGATTATTCGATAGCCCATCCTATCTGACATATCCGAAATCTTATAAACTTGTTCTGTTAATAACCTTTTTGAAGCATCAGTAAACTGGTCGAATTGTAATCCTTTTATTATTGGTATAATATATTTTTCCTCGTCTTCTTCAACATTAAACTTATTACCTATGACGTCGTGGTTTAAATTTTTATCTTTAAAGCTTAAAGTGTCACCAGACTTTAATGTTCTACCTTTGTACCCACCTATACCACTACGTGTATGAGTTGATAAACTACCTAAAATAGGATCAATATTCAACAATTTATGAAATGCTAAATATCCTCTTGTTCCTTTAGTGATTTGCTTAATATTTAAAACTTGACCTTTATCTACAAAAATTGCAGTATTTACCGGTACAGTTAAATTATCTAAATATATTTCAGCGTCATATGCGACAAATGTAATAATGTTTGATTCTGAAAATTTCAATGTCGGACCATTTAAAGTAACTTCTAACACAGCTGAATTTTCATTATCTACCAATGCAGTAGCTAATTTATAAAAATATTGATTCATAACGCCAGCAACTGAAAAACCATCTTTTTCATGTTTATACCTACCTAAATCTTGTACTGTTGTAAACAACCCAGGTTTTATTACTTTCATCTCACTTCACCAACTAACTGATTATAATCATACGTACCATCTAATATCTCTTTCTCAATTTTGTTATAAGTTTCTTCGTCTATTGATTCAAAAGAAATATAGTCTCCAGCTTCATATAAAATCATTGGATCACGATTTAAATTAAATACATCTATAGGTGTCCTACCGATAATTTGCCATCCCCCTGGAGATTCTTTAGGGTATAAACCAGTTTGGTTATTAGCAATCCCAACAGATCCGGCTGCAATTTTCTTTCTCGGTGTTTCCTTTCTCGGTGTATGTATTTTCTTGTCTAATCCACCTAAAAATGGAAATCCTGGTAAAAATCCTATAGCATATATTAAATATTGCCCACCAGTGTGAATATTAATAACATCCTCTTTTGTTATATTTGCATGATCTGCAACTACATTTAAGTCCGGTCCATATTGCTCCCCATAAACAACTGGTAATGTAATGCACTTTTTAGATTGGTTAGATGATTTTTTAGTTTTTTCTATTTCGTTTAATTTCAAGTCTTCTAACAATTGCTCATATGTAAAATTCAAACCATCAAACTCAACCATAATAGAATTATACGAAGTTGTAACACTTAGTACACCTGGATGATTTAATTCTTCTAGTTGCATAGCTAAAAATGAAATTTTTTCTTTTACATCAGGATTAATTTCATTTTTATCATAAATCATGAAATGTGTTTCGCTAATCGCTTTTATATTCAATTTTACCCCCCTTTTTATTAGCCATAATAATCAGACTATTTAAATTAATACTTCACTATAATAACATGAATTAAATCAAAACAAAAAGGCTGTTTATACATTTAATGGAAATGCATAAACAGCCTTTTTATATTTTGTAAAAATATTTAGTCTATTTTTACTATTTTAACTTTCATTTCATTACCATTTGGTAATGGAACATTTACTTCTTGATTTAATTTTTTACCTATTAATGCTTTAGCAATTGGAGATTCGTTAGAAATTTTACCTTCAAATGGGTCTGCTTCAGCTGAACCTACTATTTTGTAGCTTTCTTCTTCGTCGCCTGGTATTTCTGTAAAAGTAACTGTTCTACCAATTTGAATTTCATTTTTAGCACCATTATCTTCGATAATTTGAGCGTGACGAATCATATTTTCTATTTTTTGAATTTCTTGTTCAATAAAGCCTTGCTCATCTTTTGCTGCATCGTATTCTGAGTTCTCAGATAAGTCACCAAAGCTACGAGCAACTTTTATTTTTTCAACGACTTCTGGTCGTTTAACTGTTTTTAATTCTTCTAATTCTTGTTCTAATTTTTCAAAACCTTCCTGTGTCATAGGAAATTCTTTTTGTGTTTCCATTCTTCCATCTTCCTTTACTTTGTAATTATTTAGATATTTTGGACTAATGATTGAATCTTAGTCGTCATGATGTCTATTGCAACCTTATTACTACCACCTTCAGGGATAATGATGTCTGCATATTTTTTTGTAGGTTCTATAAATTGAATATGCATAGGTCTAACAACTGATAGGTATTGATCTATTACTGAATCCATTGTACGTCCACGCTCTTTAATATCTCTCGTTAAACGTCGAAGTATTCTAAGATCAGCGTCAGTATCAACATAAATCTTAACATCCATCAAATCTCTTAAATCTTCATTTTCTAAAGCGAATATACCTTCAAGTATAATTACATCTTTAGGTTCGAACCTAATTGTCTTATCACTTCTAGTATGATTTGAATAATCATAAGTTGGAACTTCAATTACATTTCCCTCTTTAAGATTTTTTAAATCATTCACTAACCTTTCGTTATCGAAAGCAAATGGATGATCATAATTTGTCTTCAACCTATCTTCAAAAGACATATGTGATTGATCTTTATAATAGTAATCTTGTTCAATTAAAGCAACACTATATCCATCTAAATCTTTCATTATCTCGGATGTTACAGAAGTTTTCCCTGAACCAGAACCCCCTGCAATACCTATTATTGTTGTCTTTCCCATCAAACTAATCCCTTTCTCATCATATTATTTGGGTATATTGGATGATCCACTTTAATTTGTATTATTTGTAGTGGATGTCTCGCTGCATCTAATTCCACGCCATCTTCGTCATATATTTTATCAATAACTTGTGTGAAATTATCAATTTCAGGTCCAAAGAATTCAATTTTCTGACCAGGCTTAAAATAATTTCTTTGTTGAATAGTTGCAATTTGTGATTCTGGGTCATAGTCTATCACTAAACCACAAAAATCAAAAGGTGTTTTTTTATTTGCTTCGCGGCCAAACATTTGCTCTTCAAAATGAGGGACACCTTCAAAGAATGCTGGAGCTGTATCTCTATTAGCACATTTATCAAGTTCAACTAACCATTCTGGATCAATTTTAAAGTTCTCTGGATCTTCAGCGTAGCTATCGACAACTTTTCTGTAAACGGATACAACTGTTGCGATATAGTGCATAGATTTCATACGACCTTCAATTTTTAAAGAATCAATACCGATGTCCATCATTTTAGGTATAGATTCGATTAATTTCAAGTCTTTTGGACTCATTGCAAACGGTGTTGTATCTTCATCGCCAAAATAAGGCTCTAATTCGCCATCTTCTTCAACTGTTATTAAATCATAATCCCAACGGCAACTTTGACAACAACCACCTCTATTTGAGTCTCTCGCTGTCATATGATTGCTTAATGTACATCTGCCAGAGTATGCAATACACATAGCACCGTGGATGAAAGTTTCTATTTCAATATCTACTTTTTCTTTCATTTCACGCATTTCTTCAGCACTAGTTTCACGAGCTAACACGACTCTTTCTAAGCCTTCTTCTTTCCAATATTGAACAGCGCGATAATTAGATAATGACTGTTGTGTACTTAAATGAATTTCTAAATTAGGCGCAACACGTTTACATGTTTCAATAATAAGTGGATCGGCAACTATTATGCCATGAGCACCTGTATTACTTAATCCTTTTAAGTAATCTTCCAAGCCTGGAATATTCTCATCATGAGCAAATATGTTTGTCGTAACGTATATTTTAGCACCATATTTATCAGCAAACTGAACACCTTCAGCTATCTCTTCCATAGTGAAATTATCAGCATTAGATCTCAACCCATATTCTTGTCCACCTAAAAAGACAGCGTCTGCACCATAATGGACAGCAATTTTTAATTTTTCTAAATTGCCTGCAGGTGCTAGTAATTCTGGTTTTTTCAATTTTGATTTACGACTAGCGCCAATAGGTTCTAATACTTTCATTTTAATCATTCCTTTAATCTAACTTAGTAAACTGTTTGTTTAAATAAGAAACCTTGATCCATTGGACGATGATCTTTTTGAACATCTTCAATAGGCTCTAATAACATAAATTTTTCATCTTCATACAATTCTGGGTCTTCGTAATATAAATCGATGGCTTGTCTATACTGCTCTGTAGCTACATTTATATATTCTTCTGTTTGTAAAACACCATCAATTTTTAAACTGTCAATATTTGCTTCTAATAGCTCTTCTAAATCTTCAATTAAACAAATATCATTAGGACTCATAATATGCGTACCATTGCTATCTTCATAAATTGGATATTTATTACTTCGTTCTTCATCATACAATAGCATATCTTTATTTTCTTCTCTGTTTTCTATCTTCATTACTTTATCTTGATACATAAAGTAATTACCTAGCAGTTTACGTTTAGATTGGAACATACATGTCATTCCATGAACTTGCACTTCTATTTCCACATTGCTGTTTTTCTTTATTTCGATTACTTCTTCTATGCTTAGTTCACGTGCAAGAACTGCTCTATTAGCACCGCGTTCTCCCCAATAATTACATTGGAAATGATTTGTGACAATAGTTTCAGCATTCCAATTTAAAGGTATTGGGTTCTCTTGTTCTTTTACTGCCATCAATACTGCAGGATCTCCAAAAATAATGCGGTCAACGTTTAATTCATGTAATAAATCAATATATGCTTCTAGATCAGCTATATGTTCATTATGAAAAATAGCATTTACAGCTACATATGCTTTTTTACCATGTTCATGAATAATTTTAATAGCCTCACGTAATTCGGGTTCTTTAAATTCTCCTGCTAGTCTTAAGCCAAATTTTTCTTCACCAATGACAAACGCATCTGCACCTAATTCAATTAAAGTCTCAATGTGGTTGATTGACTTAGGCGTAACTAGTAATTCTGTCATACTTCTAACTCCTTTTTAGAAATAGCTATGCCATCTCCTACGTTCATTAAAGTTGTCTTATAGTCTTTGCGATTTATTAACCACTCATTATAATTTTTAACTTTTTTAACCATTTGTCTTACATTTCTACTTCTAACAATATCGATATCACTTACAAATCCATGATATAAAATATTATCAGTAATAATGACCCCATCATTTTTTAAAAATGGCTCATATAGCTCGAAAAACTTTTGTGATTGAGCCTTAGCTGCATCAATAAATATCATATCAAATTTAATTTCATTTGGAATGAATTTTTCTGCTTTTAAAGCATCAGCGAAAATGGGATGAACTTGATTTTCAAAACCATATTGTTTTATATTGCGAGCAGCTAGCTCATACATTTCTTCATTTCTTTCAATAGTCCAAACTTTAATATCGTTATGACATGAAGCGAAATGCATTGCACTATATCCAATAGCTGTACCAATTTCTAAAATATTTTTAGCTTCTTTTATTCTAATAATTTGTTTTACAAATTCGGTCGATATCTTATCCATAATTGGGACATTATGTTGAGCAGCATACGGTCTCAAATCATCAATTTGAGATGAGTTTTGAAATAACAATTGTTCAATATACTCTATATCTTTATCCATGTCATGACTTCCTTACACTTGAATATAATAAAAAACCCAACTAGTTTATATAACTAGTTAGTATGTCTCACTCATTTATTTATATGGTTTTATAAACATTAGATATTTTATCACATAATGACATAAATAGTAAGAGTAAATTTAAAACAAGAACGCTTATAATCAGTTTCAGCGTTCTTGCTTTAATATTTTATTTAGATTGGTTTTCTTTTTGTTCTTTTAAACTAGATGAGAATAATACTTTACCACTATTGTTTTTTGTAAAATAATAGTAATCCGTATCTGGTGGATTAATTGTTGTACTAGCTGTTTCTTCAGAAATATTGCTTATTGGTCCAATTGGAATACCCTTGTGTGTATAAGAGTTATATTTGGAGTCATTATTAAAGTCACTTTCTGACAAATCCTCATTTGGTTCTTTTCTAACTGCATATCTAACAGTCGCGTCAGAATCTAAAGCACTTTGCGGGTTATTTTCTATTCTGTTTATTAATAACGAAATATATCTTGATTTGTCAGTTATCTTCTTCATTTCCGACTCAACTATTGAAGATAATGTCATACATTCATGGAATGTAATTTCAGTTTCTTGGTAGTTTTTTGTTATCTTAAAAGCACCATTGTCTTTATATTTCTTAAATGTAGTGTCATAAGTATTCTTCAACATTTCATCTATAATATCATCTAATGATACATCACTTTCTGAATATTGATATGTATTCGGAGCTAAATACCCTTCTAAAGGATATCTAATATCTTTATTCATTATCTCGTCAGTTAACATGTCAGGATATTTTTTTTGGAATTTCTTTATGTAGTCTCTATCCCGCATTTTCTTCTTAAAAGTTTCTCTTGATATTGAAGTGTTCTCTTCTACTACTCCCGCTATTAGTTCAATTGTAGAACCTTCTTTTATTTCAAATTGAACTGCAGTTTTTAAATAAACTTTACCAGATTCTAAACTTTTCGCTATTTCTTTGAGCGTCATAGATGGCGAAAACTTATATTCACCTGCTTGAAAGCTAGAAATATTATTTAATTTTAAATAATATTTGAATGTCGTAGCGTTTCTTATAATATTTTTATCTGCAAGTTGGTGACTTAACGTTTCAGTCGTAGTATTTGGATTAACAGTTATGATAATTTTTTCATTGCTGTCAGCATTTACTGGTCTCGTATTTACTCCTGCAACAATTAACCCTATTAAAACTGTTAGTATAAATAATAAGAAAAGGATGACTAAAATCGTTAAACTTATATACTTAGATAACAACCTTGCATCTTTATAAATACTATTTTTCTTCATAAGCCACTTTTACTCCTTAGATAAATAAATTGTCCCTAATGATTATATCACATTAGGGACAAAGTGTACTATTACAAGTGAAGTTTAGATATCATCCATTTCAGTGTTTACGATTTCTTCAATCATATCCCACTCTTCATCTGTTTCAACTGGTAATAATTTCCCGCCTTCACCGTCATCATTAGCTTCATTAATCATTGGAATCAGTTCAATTTCTTCGTCTTGATCCGAACCTTCTTCTGCTAAGATGATATATTCTTTTTTGAATTCAGGATGGTAGAATTCTAACACTTTACGATAAAGAACTTCGTTCTTATTCTCATCGATTAAAGTTAGTAATTCCTCTTCGTTATTAATTTCTAAATGTCCTTCATGATTTTGTTCACTCATTATTAATTCTCCTCTGTATGCGTTATTTAATAGAATCCAAATAACCTTGTAATATAAATACTGCAGCCATTTTATCTATTACTTTTTTTCTTTTTTTACGAGATACGTCCGCTTCAAGTAATGTTCGTTCAGCGCCGACAGTACTTAATCTTTCATCCCACAATTTCAACTTCAAATCAGGTCTTTTCTTCTCTAATAATTCTTTAAAGTAGATGGAAGCTTCACCACGTGGGCCGATTGAATTATTCATATTCTTAGGCAATCCAATAATGACAGTGTCAACATCATATTGATCTATAATTTTGATTAATTCATCAAAGCCAAAATCTTCTGTTTCTTCGTTAATTTGGAGTGTATCGATACCTTGAGCTGTCCATCCCATAGCGTCACTTACAGCTACACCTATAGTCTTACTTCCAACGTCTAAACCAATTATCCTCTTGTTAAGCATTGAATTCATTTTCTTGCTTTAAATAAGTTGATACTAGTTCTTCCATTATATCATCTCTGTCTAAGCGTCTTATTTGATTTCTAGCTTCATTGTGTCTAGGGATATACGCAGGATCACCAGAAAGTAAATATCCAACAATTTGATTTACTGGATTATATCCTCTTTCTTCTAAAGTGCGATAAACATTTTGTAGTACTGTTTTGACATCTTCTTTTGGAAATTCATCATAATTAAATTTCATTGTTTTATCAAAATTATTCATCTTTTTTTACACTCCTTAACTCCATTAACTTAGTATTAATTATATCATATTCCTTTAATACTTAAAATTATAGAGTTTTAATGTAGTTTTTAACAAACTGTAATGCTTCTGTTACTTTGGAAGGATCAGTACCGCCACCTTGTGCCATATCAGGACGACCGCCACCTTTACCATTTGTAATTTGAGCAGCTTCTTTAATGATATCTCCTGCTTTAACTTTATCTGTTAATGATTTTGGAACTGAAGCTACTAATGATACTTTTTCGCCGTTAACACTTGCTAACAACAATACGGTATCTTGCATTTTTGATTTATAGTCATCCATAATTGTTCTCAATACTTTTGGATTTTCTGCTTCAACTTGTGTAGACAATACTTTTATACCGTTAATTTCTTCTACACTTTCTTCAATATTACCTGTTTTTAAATCCGTAATAACTTTATTTTTATGTTGAAGTTCTTTTTCTAAGTCTTTAATTTGTTGTTGAATTTGATCAATTTTTTCTATTGTTCTATCTTGCTCTTTTACTTTAACATGACTCATTACATCGTTAAGAATTTGCTCTGTTTCTTTTAATGTTTCGTATGCTACCTTGCCAGTTACTGCTTCTATTCTTCTTACACCTGCACCAGTACCTGATTCTGAAACGATTTTAAACAATCCAATTTCGCTTGTGTTTTGGACATGTATACCACCACAAAGCTCAATAGAGAATGGCGACATATCTACAACGCGTACAATATCACCGTATTTTTCACCGAATAATGCCATTGCACCTTTTTCTTTAGCTTTATCGATAGACATTTCTTCAATTTGGACTGCAATGTTTTCCCAAATTTTTTCGTTCACTATTTGCTCTATTTGTTCTAATTCTTCAGCAGTTACTTGTCCAAAGTGAGAGAAATCAAATCTTAATCTTTCGCTTTCAACTAGTGAACCAGCTTGGTTAACATGATTTCCTAATACTTCTTTTAATGCTGCATGTAATAAATGGGTAGCAGAATGATTTTTTGTAATACTTCTTCTTTCATCTTTATTTACAAATGCATCAACTGTAGTGCCTACATGAACTTGTCCAAATGTAACATGACCAGTGTGTAAGTTTTGACCATTTGGTGCTTTAGTAACTTCTGTCACTGCAATTTCGAATTGATCATGTCTAATGATTCCTGTATCGGCAACTTGTCCACCAGAAATTGCATAAAATGGCGTTTCTCTTAAAATAAATTGTATCGTTTCTCCACTTTCTGCTTCTTCACATATTTCGCCGTTTAGAATAATATCTGTGAGTTCTGTTTGTATTTCTGTTTTATCATAACCAACAAATGTGCTCGGTGTTGTTAATTTACTCAACACTTCATTTTGAACTTGCATAGATTGCGTTTTTTGACGAGCTGCTCTTGCTCTCTCTCTTTGCTGACGCATTTCATCCGCAAAGCCTTCTTCATCTATTGATATACCTTCTTGAGTTGTGATTTCTTCTGTTAACTCAATTGGGAAACCGTAAGTATCATAAAGTTTAAATGCATCTGAACCTGATAATATATGATTATTCTCTTTAGCTTTAAGCATCATCGTGTTAAGAATCGCAAGACCTTCTTCTAAAGTTTCATGGAAACGGTCTTCTTCTGATTTAACTACTTTCTTGATGAAATCGCTTTGTTCTTTTACATTTGGATAGTATGGTTCCATTATTTCTGCAACAATATCAACTAGTTTATATAAGAATGGTTCATTAATTTTTAAACTTTGGCTAAAACGTACTGCTCTTCTTAATAACCTTCTTAATACGTATCCACGACCTTCGTTAGCAGGTAGTGCGCCATCACTAATAGCAAAACTAATCGTTCTAATATGATCAGAAATAACTTTGAATGCTGTATCTTGTTCTTTATTTTCTCGATATTTCAAACCACTAATAAGTTCTACTTGTTCAATAATTGGAATAAATAAATCAGTATCATAGTTTGTTGGAACATCTTGAGCAATAGATGTCATTCTTTCTAGACCCAATCCCGTATCAATATTTTGATTAGGTAATGGTGTATATGTGTGATCACTATTATGGTTAAACTCACTGAATACTAAATTCCAAACTTCTAAGTAACGCTCGTTTTCTCCACCTGGATACATTTCTTCTTCAGGATCTTCTTGTCCATATGTTTCACCGCGGTCATAAAAGATTTCAGTATTAGGTCCAGACGGTCCTTCACCTATATCCCAAAAGTTACCTTCGATTCTAATAATTCTACTCTCTTCCAAACCAATCATGTCACGCCACAAATCATAAGCTTCTGTATCTTCTGGATGTATCGTAACGTACAGTTTTTCAGGATCCATAGCCATCCAACGTTCGCTTGTTAAAAACTCCCATGCATATTGAATAGCTTCTTTTTTGAAATAGTTACCAATTGAGAAATTACCTAACATTTCAAAGAATGTATGATGTCTTGCCGTAAACCCTACATTTTCAATATCGTTTGTACGAATTGCCTTTTGAGCGTTAACAATTTTAGGATTTTTAGGTATTTCACGGCCATCGAAATATTTCTTCAATGTCGCAACCCCAGAATTTATCCATAATAACGTATCATCATCGATAGGTACTAAAGGTGCTGATGGTTCAACCATATGCCCTTTTTCTACGAAGAAATCAATGTACATCTGTCTTATTTCACTAGCTTTTAAATTTTTCATTCAAATCACTCCTCAAAATAAATAAAAAACGCCCATCCCTAAAAAAGGGACGAACGTATCGCGGTACCACCCTAGTTATGACACAATGTCATCACTTTAAGTTTATTTGATTATAGTTCAAAGAAGCAGCGTTCAATAAATAATGTCATGTTTTTCACCAACCAACATGTCTCTCTAAGCGATTATTTATTTACTCCTCTTCTTTTCTTATTCTATTTGATTATAAGCAGAGTTATTTTGTATGTCAATTATTTCATGAAGTCATAAGGTGTTTTATTTTGCATGTTTATCATTGGATCAATTTCATACATATTTTCTTCTGTCAGTATCAAATTTTTGATTTCAGTTGGTTCCTCTGTATCATCATTACTAAAATACAGTTTAAGTTTTGTATCGAAAGACGTCATACGTCCATTTCCTAATGTTTTAATACCTTGATTAAAAGCATTTTCCTCACCACAGACAACTAAAGACTGTTTTGCTCTTGTTAAACCAGTATATAAAATGTTTTTCTGTAACATTCTAAAGTATTGTCTAACAATAGGCATGATAACAATCGGAAATTCCGAGCCTTGTGATTTATGAATTGAACAACAATATGCATGTGTAACCTCTGATAAATCTTGTTTCGTGTAAGTTATTTCATTTCCCTCATAATCAACGATAATAACATCTTTCCCTAAAGCATTTTCTTCAGCTTTATATACGCCTATAACAACACCAATATCACCATTAAACACGTTATCGTCCGGTCTATTAATAAGCTGTAGTACTTTATCCTGTTCACGATACTCTACTTCACCGTATTGTAAAAACCTTGTTTCTTCAGTTTTAGGATTTAAAATGTCTTGAAGTAATTGATTTAACTTATTGATACCAGCTGGACCACGATATATTGGCGCAAGAACTTGAATATCTTGCATATTATATCCTTTTTTAACTGCACCTTGAACAACTTTTTCAACGACTGAAGCAATTTGGTTACTGTTACAACTGATAAATGAGCGGTCATGATGTTTTTCATTAATAGAAACTGGAATATTATTTTTTATTTTATGTGCTAAATCAATGATTGATGAACCTTCTTGTTGCCTATATACTTCTGTTAAGTTCACACGTGGAATGACTTTTGAATCAATTAAATCTTTGAATATTTGACCAGGTCCAACTGAAGGTAATTGATCTTCATCACCTACAAAAATAATTTGCGCATAATCAGGTACTGCTCTTAAAAATTGGTACATTAACCATGTATCAACCATAGACATTTCATCCAATATAATTAAATGAGCATGTATATCATTATCTAATACATCATCAGGTTGAGTATCTTTACTCCAACCTATCAATCTATGGATAGTCATGGCTTCTAAACCAGTTGATTCACTTAATCTTTTAGCTGCTCTTCCTGTTGGAGCTGCTAAAACTATTGGAAAATCAGTTCCTTCTTGATAATCATCATAATCCAAACTAACGCCATGAATTTCAGAATATAGCTCACATATTCCTCTTATAACAGTCGTCTTACCTGTACCAGGACCACCTGTTAATAACATCATTTTATTATTGATGGCTGTTTCGAGTGCATTCTTCTGCCCTTCAGCATAAGAAACGTCATTCATGTCTTCTATTTCACCAATATGAAGTTGTAAATCACTTTTTTCAATTTCTTTTAAATCTTCTTGGTGTTGATACAATCTATGCATAATTTGAACACTTTTAGCTTCTGAGTAATATAAAGATGGCATGAAACAATTATTGTCTTCTATTATAATTTTACTTTCTTCACTCATCTCAACCATAACATCATTAATTTGCTCTTTTGCTACAACTTCAGGTTGGTTATGATTTAATAATTCATATGCACCATTGATCAAAATATCAATCGGTAAAAATGTATGACCGTTTTGTAACGATTGCTGATCTAAATAGTAATTCACACCCGCCACAACACGTTCATTATGGTCTTTTGAAATACCAATTTGTTCAGCGATTTGGTCTGCTCTTTGAAAACCAATACCATTTATATCCATAACTAATCGATAAGGAGACTGTTTTATGATGTTCATTGTTTCTTCTTTATACGTTTGATAAATACTCATGGCTAGTTTAGGTCCAAACCCTAATTCATTTAACTTTATCATGATGCGTTCTATCGCTTGATTTTCTCTTATAGATTCTACTATAGTACTACGTTTTTGTTTGTTTAATTTAGGTATTTCTTCTAATACATCTGGATCATCCAATATTTTTTGTAGTGCATTTTCACCCAATTTATTGACGATTGTCTCTGCAGTTTTCTTACCTATTCCTTTAAATAAATCACTGGACAAATAATGAATGACACCTTGTTTCGTTTGAGGTAATTCTTTCTCGAAAGTGTCAGCTTGAAGTTGCTTTCCATATTTAGGATGTTCAATAACCTTACCTTTAAAAAGATAAGTTTCACCTTCTACAATTTGAGGAAAATACCCTACTATAGTGACTTCATGGTCAAAATCTTCATTTGAATCCATCACATCAACTTTTATAACAGTGTAATAGTTATCACTATTTTGAAATAATATTCTAATAACTTCACCTTTAACATGTGAAAGATCAAATAAAGATAAATTTTCCAATGCTAGTCCTCCTCTGACATTTGTTCAAACATTTTAATTGCGTGTCCACTTAATAAATGGTCCGGTTGTATCTCTACTGCTTTATTGAAGTATTGTAACGCTTCTTCAGCATCTTCATTTTTCATATATTTTGCTAATCCTAAATTATATAATGCATCCACATGTTGTGAATCTTTTTCAAGCACATTTTCTAATTGCGTAATGGCTTCTCCAAACATTTCTACTTGGCAAAGTGTTAAACCATATTGAAAAGCTATTTCTAAGTCATCTGGTTTTAGTTCATGAGCTCTCATAACGTATGGCATTGCTTCAGTATGTGCTCCTAATTCGTTAAAACACATGCCTAACATAAAGTTAGTATCTGAATCATTTAAACCTTTTTGAATAGCAAATTGATATAATTTAACAGCTTCATCAAATCTTTGTTGATTGTAATATAAATTCGCTAAACTATAATATGCACCACCGTGCTCTTCATTTATAGTAATAGCTTTTTGGAAGAATTTTTCTGCTTTTTCTATTTCATCCGCTTCAGCCAAAATAGTACCCGCATTAATGTAATTCGTCACTTCATTTGGATTCTCTTCTATATTTTCAAATAAACATTTGAGTGCTTCATCAAATTTTTTATTTTCTATTAATTCTACGATTTGATTTTCGTTATGCATGATTTAACTCCTTTAAAATTATCATTGACTACCATTATAACAAAATTAAAAAGAGGTGTATCTTAAAAGATATCACCTCTAAAAATTTTATACCATATAGTCTAATTGCTTTTCAGTTTTATATACTTCATCAATTGTAGCGCCACCTAAACAAACTTCACCATCATATAATACGACAGCTTGTCCAGGTGTAATTGCTCTTACTGGTTCTTCAAAAATGACTTTAATTTGGTTATCTGAAATTTTTTCTACTGTAACATTTGTATCTTTTTGTCTATATCTAAATTTTGCAGAACACTGAATTGGTGTGCTGAAATCTAATTCATTGATGAAAGAAATATCAGAAGCGATTAAGTAATCACTATATAAAGCTTCATGGTGAAAGCCTTGTTCAACATATAACACATTATCTTTAAGGTTTTTACCTACAACAAACCATGGATCTCCGTCTCCGCCAATTCCTAGACCATGTCTTTGTCCAATTGTATAATACATTAAACCAGTATGTTCTCCCATATCTACGCCTTCAAGTGTTTGCATTTTACCATTTTGAGCAGGTAAATATTGAGATAAAAATGTTTTAAAGTTTTTTTCGCCGATAAAACAAATACCCGTAGAATCTTTCTTTTTAGCAGTTGCTAAATCTTGTTCTTCTGCAATTTTTCGTACTTCACTTTTTTCTAATTCTCCTAATGGGAACATAACTTTAGAAAGTTGTTCTTCTGTTAATTGGTTTAAGAAATAAGTTTGGTCCTTATTATTGTCTACGCCTCTAAGCATTTCTACTTTATCGCCATCGCGTCTTACACGAGCATAATGACCTGTAGCAACATAATCTGCTCCAAGTTTTAAAGCATGATTTAAAAATGCTTTGAATTTAATTTCTTTATTACACATAACATCAGGGTTTGGTGTTCTTCCTTTTTTATACTCATCTAAGAAATACGTAAACACTTTATCCCAATATTCTTTTTCAAAATTTACTGCATAATAAGGAATATCTAGTTGGTTACATACTGCAATAACATCATTATAGTCTTCAGTAGCTGTACAGACACCATTTTCATCAGTGTCATCCCAATTTTTCATAAATATGCCTACGACATCATAACCTTGTTCTTTTAATATATGCGCAGTTACAGAACTATCTACGCCCCCGCTCATACCTACGACTACACGGGTAGATTGATTATTCATTTTCTTCCTCCTTAAATTGATGATATATTTTCATAATTGCACTTACAATATAGTTAATCTCTTCTTCAGTTGTCTCTAATCCAAAACTAAATCTTACAGATTTTTTCGTTCTTTCTTCATTGCCAAACATCGCTTGTAGTACATGAGATGGTAGTGTAGATCCAGCTGTACAAGCAGAACCACTTGAAACATAAATATTAGACATATCCAATAACGTAAGCATTGTTTCAACTTCTATAAATGGAAAGTATAAATTCGTTATATGGCCGGTTGTATCTGTCATACTTCCATTAAGTTCAAATGGTATCGCATTTTGTTGTAATCCTACGATTAAATTTTGCTTTAAATTCATTAAGTGTACATTTTGGTAATCCATATTTTCATTAGCTTCAATTATAGCCGTTGCCATTCCACAAATATAAGGAACATTCTCAGTACCTGCTCTTCTCTTTAGTTCTTGTTCTCCACCTTGAATAAATGTATTAAACTGAATATCCTTTTTAACAAGCAAAGCACCTATACCTTTTGGACCACCAAATTTATGAGCTGTAATACTTAGCATATCCATAGGCATTTCATTAAAATCAATAGGCATATGTCCAATTGCTTGAACAGCATCGACATGGAATGTAATTTCTTGTCCTTCAATTATTTCGGCAATCTCATATAAAGGTTGAACAGTTCCAACTTCATTATTAACAAGCATAATTGAAATTAAAGTTGTATCTGGTCTAATGCTCTCTTTTAAATGTTCTAAATCTACAACACCATTTGGATGAACATCTAAATAAGTGACTTCAAATCCTTCACGCTCAAGTTCTTCAAAGACATGCAATACAGAATGATGCTCTATACTGCTTGTGATAATATGCTTTCCTTTATTTTCTTTTTTTCTCGCAACGCCTTTTATTGCCGTATTGTTTGCTTCTGTCGCACCACTTGTAAATATAATTTCATTTGGTTGAGACCCTAAAACAGATGCAATGTCTCTTCTCGCTTGATCTAAATATTTCCTCCCATCTCTACCTATAGAATGTATAGAAGATGGATTTCCATAATGCTCTGATAATATTTCTGTTATTTTTTCAGTAACAATAGGTTTTACTGGCGTTGTCGCTGCATAATCTGCATATACTTTCATCTTGAACGTCCTTTCTTAGTTTTCAATGTCACTATTCTAGCACCATTTTATAAAATTGACTAGAAGTCTGTTTCTTTATTTCTTTCATCTGTATATAGCTCTAATATTTTTAACTCATCCTTCATCGATTCAGCATCAATAGGTGTATTAATAGATACATTTTCATGAATGAGCTTACAGTTTTCAATCTTCCAAACTTGGTCTCTTATTTCATCTTTAAAAATTTCATCATGCGACACAATAATTACTGCACCATTAAAACTTTGGATTAATTGTATGATTTTCTCTTGCATACCAATATCAAAATAATTAGTTGGTTCATCTAAAATTAAGATGTGTGGGTTAGAAAAATATAATTTTACAAATTGTAACCTGCACTTTTCTCCCATTGATAACTGACGAACTTTATCATTCATCCTGCTTTTATCAAAATAAAAACTCGCTAAAATAGTCCTCGCGTCTGTTATCGTCATATTCTCAATATCCATAACTTCTTCTAATACCGAGTTGTTTGGGTTTAAATTTTGAAAATCTTGCGAGAAGTATCCTATGTCTAAGTCAGGGTGCTTTTTGACAGCTCCACTCATTGGTAATAAGTTACCTAAAATTAATTGTATCAATGTAGATTTACCGGACCCATTTTTACCTTCTATAATTACAGTTTGATTTCTCTTTATTTCAAAATAAGTGTCTTTAAAAATTTCACGACTCTTATATGAAAATGAAACATTTTCGAATCTTACTAAATAATGTGATTTAAATTCATTATTTTCTATAGAAAATAATGAATTTTCTTCTAACGGATTATCAGATTTTGATTCTTCTAATTTACGATTTAACTGATGTTCTTTTGATTTAAATCTTTTAGCTAATTTACTTAATTGTTTTTGAGCATATGGACTTCGAACAGAAGCTTTCTGAGCAGCGCTTTGATACCATTCTTTGTATTTCTTAATACTTTCTTCTATTGCTTTTTGTTCTTTCTGTTCTTTTTCATATTTTAATTTTTCTGTTTCAATTTCAATATCTTTTTGATTTTTATAATCATCATAATGACCTGAATATCGAGTTGCACCATCTTTTGTGAGTTCTAAAATAGCATCTGGTGTTTCATTTAAAAACTCTCTATCATGCGAAACGAATAGAATAGCTCTTTGTTCTGATTTAAAAGCTTTTATTAGCCACACTTTCATCTCTTTATCCATATGGTTAGTTGGTTCGTCTATTAATAATAATGGTGCATCTGATAAAATAACTTTTAAAAATGAGACTTTAGTTTGCTCACCACCACTTAAAGTGCCTATCTTTTGCTCAAAATGTGTTGATGATAATCCTAATTTATTTCCTTCAATAATAATGTTATTTTCAACGTTATATCCGTCTAATTCTATATAACTATTTAAAGAATCAATGTCAGATAAATCTTTTCTCAATCCAACTAACTTTGGATATGCAGACATGACATAATCCATAACATCAATATCATCATATTTACTTAAATCTTGTTCCATCATGGCTGTATCAATCAATTCATTTTTATGAATATGATGTAATAGCGTAGATTTACCAACACCATTAACGCCGATAATGGCTAAATGCTCATGGTCTTCGATATGAAATGACAAACGTTTTATAAGCTGTTTATTCTCAATTTCTAATGGTTTTTCTTCAAATAAAAATAGCATAATGTTGCCTCCCGACCCATGTATTACACATACAAGGACGCACCATTACACTATTCTCAGTAATGGTGGCTTATAATATTTAGACATATTTATCCAATCATCATTGTGTAATACAATGGTATTTTTACGTAATCAAATTAAGTGCGTAAAAATTATTGGATGTCCATGTCTAATATTGATGCCACCTTTCGCTAAATTTCCATATAGTATAACGAGAAGTTTTACATTAGTCAACTTTTAATGAGCAATTTCATAGAGCGCCTTCTTTACTATTGTTATACTTCGATTATATAAATAAGTAAGGAGAATTAAACATGCAATCACATTTCCCAATTTCTGCTTTGAATCTTGTTCCTTTAAGAAAAGGAGAATCAGAGCAAGAAGCGATTCAAAATATGGTACAACTTGCACAACATGTAGAAAAATTAGGTTACGAACGTTATTGGATAGCTGAACATCACAATGCACCTAATTTAGTAAGTTCTGCAACTGCTTTATTAATACAACATACTTTAGAACATACAGATTCAATCATGGTAGGTTCAGGTGGTATCATGCTTCCTAACCACGCTCCACTAGTCGTAGCAGAACAATTTGGTACAATGGCTACTATGTTTCCAAACCGCCTTAATTTAGGACTTGGTCGCGCTCCCGGCACTGATATGATGACTGCTTCTGCACTAAGACGTGATTCACATAAAGGTGTATATACATTCGGAGATGACATTAAACAATTATTAAAATATTTCGGTCCTGAAGAAGATCAATCATATGTAAGACCTTACCCTGGTGTAGATACAAATATCCCTATATACGTGTTAGGTTCATCAACAGATTCTGCACACTTAGCAGCTCGCCTTGGTCTACCTTATGTGTTTGCAGCTCATTTTGCACCACAACAAATGGCACAAGCTATAGAAATTTATCGTGATTTATTCGAACCATCTGAGTATTTAGATAAACCACGTGTGACAGTATGTTTAAATGTCATAATAGGAGAAACAGATGAAGAAGCAACATATTTATCATCCACTATGCATTTAATGTTCTTAGGTATTGTTAGAAATTCACGTTTACCATTACAACCACCAACAGATCAATTAGAAAATATTTGGTCACCTCAAGAAAAATATATGGCACAAGATAAAACAAACACTTCATTTATAGGTAGTGAAGAAACAGTTAAAAAACAATTTTTAGCATTCCAAGAAAAATATAATGTAGATGAAATTATGGCAGTTAGTTATATTTATGATTTAGATAAACAGTATAAATCATTTGAATCATTCAAAAAAGTAGTAGACGAAATATACAGTGAGTAAATTAGATATAAAAACACACAGTCCGAGACATTTTTAAATGTCTCGGACTGTGTGTTTATGTTCTATTTTAAATTATTATTAATATATTCTTGTACACTTGAATTGAATAGGACACCACTGTTATGTTCACCTGTAACACCACCATAATGAATACCAATCAATTCTTTATTAGCGTTAAATATAGGTGAACCTGAGTTACCACCGTATGTGCTTAAATCATATGTAATGCTACTGCCTGAAGCGGATAATACATTACCTTTACTTTCCCATAAAGTAGCTAATGGCTTGTCACCAGGATAACCTGTAACTGTAATTGGATCACCTTTTTTCACAGATGATGTATCTACTGGACTTGAAGGTTGAACTACATCACCAATAGACTGTCCTTTACTATTCTTACCAACATGGACCACAGCTAAATCTTCTCCATCTGGAGCAGTTGTGTAATCAGTAGCTGTGAAAGTACCAAACGGGTAATTTCCTTCGCCATTTGCTCCTGGTGAGAATTTCAATTGAGATGCATCACCATTCGTAAAGTCTACTACATGTTTATTTGTTAAAATTGTATTTTTACCTACTACAACCCCAGATGCTATAGACGTACCGCCTATATCAGCAAATGCAACAGATTGGTAATGTCCAGAAGTCGTGTCTGTTATTTGCGTGCGGTCATTATTAGGTAATATGACTCTTGGTTGTTTTGGTTCATTATGTGCATTTGCTTCTAATGGTGCACTAACTAAACCAACCATAATAACGGAGACTAAGGCCAACATAAATATTTTTAATCTATTCATTTAAAACACTCCTTTGTTGTAATGTACAATTATTTTAATATGAAATTAATATTCTAGGATAAAAATACCTCACTTTGATATTATTTATACCCAACTGTTAACTTTTATAGCAGTTTTTTTACAGTTGGGCACTGAAATCGTACACTTAGGCATAAAAAAAAGAGATTGAACGCTCGCGTTCAATCTCAATTATTTTTAAATATAGAACATATAACCTTCTAATTCATCTTGGTTTGTATAGTTCGCTAAATATTCTAAAGTCGTATTATCCAGCACTTCTTTAACAGCGTCACGTATTCTTATCCATAACTGTTGTTGAGCTGGAGATTCATCTTCTATTCCTTCGACTGGTGTAATTGGTCCTTCTAATAACCTTATAACATCCCCAGCAGTGATTTCAGATGGTGATTTTTGTAATTCATATCCCCCTTTTGCACCTCTGACACTTTTAATAAGACCAGCATTTCTTAATGGCCCTACCAATTGTTCTAAATATAAATCACTTAAATTATTTTCTTCGGCGATAGACTTCAATGATGTACATCCTTGACCATAACGCTTGGTCAACGATATCATTAGTGTTAAGCCATATCGTCCCTTAGTTGAAATTTTCATGTACTACACCTCTTGTTTTCTTTAAAAAGTATTGTTTAACTTATTTTATCATTTTTTTGACAGTTTGAGTAATTAGAAAGGTTGATCACAGATGAAAAACGAACCGTTAGCATATAGAATGCGTCCAAAAACGATAGATGATGTCATTAGTCAAAATCATTTAGTTGGACCTAAAGCCATTATTAGACGAATGGTAGAAACTAAAAGATTAACGTCTATGATTTTTTATGGGCCCCCAGGAATAGGAAAAACAAGCATTGCACAAGCTATTGCAGGTAGTACACAATATAAGTTTAGACAGCTTAACGCTGTTACAAACACGAAAAAAGATATGCAACTTGTCGTAGAAGAAGCTAAAATTTCTGGACAAGTTATATTACTGTTAGATGAGATTCATAGATTAGATAAAGCGAAGCAAGACTTTTTATTACCTCACTTAGAATCGGGCAAAATAGTTTTAATTGGTGCAACCACTTCAAATCCATATCATGCTATTAATCCAGCGATTAGAAGTAGAGCTCAAATTTTCGAATTATATCCGCTAGAAGAGGAAGACATTATAGAAGCTTTAAATCGTGCATTAAACGATGAAGAAAATGGATTATTATCATATCAACCTGAAGTAGATAAAGAAGCAATCGCTTATTTCGCACAAGCTAGTTATGGTGATGTAAGAAGCGCTTTGAATGCATTAGAACTAGCTGTATTAAGCGCAGATATCGAAAATGATACTCGACACGTTACGGTTGAAGACGCAAAAACATGTATACAAAAAAGCGCTTTTCAACATGACAAAGATGGTGATCAACACTACGATGTCATGAGCGCATTCCAAAAATCTATTAGAGGTAGTGATGTAGATGCTGCACTACATTACTTAGCACGACTTATAGAAGCTGGAGACTTACCTACTATAGCTAGGCGTTTATTAGTTATTAGCTATGAAGATATTGGTTTAGCTTCACCAGGCGCTGCAGCAAGAACATTATCAGCAATTGAAGCAAGTGAACGATTAGGATTTCCCGAAGCACGTATTCCATTAAGTCAGGCAGTTATAGAGCTGTGCCTCTCTCCTAAATCTAACTCAGCTATTACCTCAATAGATTCAGCATTATCAGATATTAAAAATGGTAAAGCAGGTCTTGTGCCAAAACATTTAAAAGATGGACACTATCAAGGTGCTAAAGATTTAGGTAACGCAATAGGCTATAAATATCCTCATAACTATGAAAATAGTTATGTAAAACAACAATATTTACCTGATACATTAAAGCATAAACAATACTACCAACCAAAATTAACGTCCAAAGCAGAACAACAGTTTGCAGAAGTCTACAAAAATTTAAAAAACAAAAACTAATATATAATAAAGTCATCTAGAATATAAACGGAGTCAACATTATACAAAATCGTAGGAAATATCACTCTAACAGGCTTGTTTATCATCACTAGCTCGTTATAAAATGTAACGGGCCTGTCATATGTTTCTTGCACGTTAGCGCTATGTATCGTATATATTTAGGGTGAAATTACATTGAAATGATGATAGATATTGCGCTAACGGGCTTGTATACAACCTCTAGCTCGTTAGAAAATGTAACGAGCTTGTCTTATATTTCTTGCACGTTAGAGCAGCGTATCAAGTCAAGTCCATATTTATGTGTAATATCTTTAGAAGTAATCAACCATTGGTTTTTTAGAATGTATTAACAAAATAAATCTGGTTGATTTTTAGCAGATTCATTTTGTTAATCTCTACTTATTTTTCAAAAATAAGTAGTAAGTTTAAGGAATAAAAGGTCTTTTAGCATTATC